>DCIQ01000113.1:1998-2667 GCA_002317435.1 Bacteroidales bacterium UBA1722
ACATAAGGCTTGGTCGCCCCGGACTCGTCTTCGCATACGTTTTCGAAGCCTCCCGGAGTACCGTTGTATCCGTCGGAGATAATCATCCTGTCCTTCACTATCAAAGCTCCTACCTGGCGCCGCTTGCAGTATGAGTTTTTCGCCCATACGCGGGCCATCTCCAAATAACTGACATCAAATTTATTCTGACGGTCATCCATATTATCGCTGATATAAATATCTCTTTATGCTCTTCTTGGGAGTCTTCTCGAATTCTTCGGGAAATATCTCTATGGAATGAATTTTATTGAAAGCCGCTTCGGATTCATTGTAGGCTCTGATACTTTCATTCAGCTTCTCGAGCAGCTGGCCGTTCGTGAGATGTTCCGCTTCCACCTTGTCGGTATCCGGATATATGAGGGCCACGAGTTTTCCGTGATCGTCTATCACCAGGGATTCGACCACGTAAGGCATATTGTTTATCTGGTTCTCTATCTCTTCGGGATATATGTTCTGCCCGTTTGAACCCAGAATCATGCTCTTGCATCTTCCCTTTATGAACAGATATCCATCTTCGTCCATAATCCCCAAATCACCCGTACGGAACCAGCCGTCTTCCGTAAAAGCCTCTCCGGTCGCCTCTTCATTCTTGAAATAGCCGAGAAATACATTGTCCCCGCGGGTCAGAAT
>DCIQ01000078.1 GCA_002317435.1 Bacteroidales bacterium UBA1722
GAATTGAAATCATTCGATATCAGGGAATACCCGCCGAAGCTGATGATGGTCGATAACCACAGCGGAGCGGCATTGCCCCATGGGGCACCGGCCAATATTCTTTTGGAGAAAGAGGTCACCTGTGCCGAACTGAACGGGTGGAGCGTCTCCATTCTGGAACTGCTGGAGAATGCTGCACCTGTCATTTCGGAAGACACTGTCAGATATTCTCAATTCCACTCGTCGGGAGCCTGTGCCGCCGTACTGGTATGCGCGTCGAAGCCGGGATGTCCTCCGGTTACGGACTGGGTCTCCTGCGGCAGTTATGCATTTCCCTACAAGGCTCTGAAAGTGAATGATGATATCAGTATCATTATGCCTGAAAGGGAACCTCAGAGATATGTGTCTGCCGTCAATATCTACACAAAGAGCGGTGAATCCCTCTCTGACACCATTCAGGTGAACAAGCCGTTCCGGATAGAGGGGTGGAAGATATATCAGCTTGATTATGACCATTCTAAGGGACGCTGGTCGGAGATGTCCGTATTTGAAGTGGTGAGGGATCCCTGGATGCCGGCGGTGTATGTCGGCATCTGGATGCTGATATCCGGAGCCATCTGTATGTTCGTCCAGTTCGGACGGAAAAGGGAGGGAAGGAAATGAGCTGGACCGTATTTCCATATTTCGCATTGTCTGCGCTGGTGCTGTGGATTGTCAGCGCATTTTTCGCTTGGAAGGAACGTTCAGTCCCGGCTTACGTCTTTTCTTTGACTGGAATCGCTGTCTATTTCGTGTTCATACTCGGAATGTGGTTCTCACTTGAGAGGCCTCCCATGAGAACGATGGGGGAGACCAGACTCTGGTATGTCTTCTTTATATCAGTGGCCGGAATCATCGTCTATTCCAGATGGAGATACAAATGGATTCTCAGCTTCAGCACCCTGATGGCCATCATCTTCACCTGCGTCAATCTTTTCAAGCCTGAGATTCATAACAAGACTCTGATGCCCGCCCTCCAGAGTCCGTGGTTCGCACCTCACGTGACTGTATATATGTTCGCATATGCGCTTCTCGGGGCGTCAGCCGTTATGGCGGCTTATCTTCTCTGGTTCAAGAAGACTCCTGTCGAGGAGAGGGAGATGTCGCTCTGCGATGATCTGGTCGGTGTAGGGCTTGCCTTCATGACTCTCGGGATGCTGTTCGGCGCTATCTGGGCCGAACAGGCCTGGGGGCACTACTGGGCCTGGGACCCGAAGGAGACCTGGGCAGCGGCCACCTGGCTGGCCTATCTTGTATATATACACCTGAGGTATGGCTCAAGTGCTTCCGATATCAGAAAGACGGAAGCGGCACTGTTCATTCTGCTGTTCGCTTTCCTGTTCCTTCAGATGTGCTGGTACGGCATCAATTACCTGCCGTCGGCACAGGGGGTGAGTGTCCATACATACAACCAATAATCAAATTCAATACACTTATGAAAAAACTGTTGACCTTAATCACTGCCGGGCTCTCGCTGTTAAGTCTCAGCTCTACAGCCCAGGAAAATGAATTCTATGTGGATGCTCAATTGAGAGGAAGGGCTGAATACCGGAACGGGGTTCTTTCTCCAAGGAATGAAGGCGATCTGCCGACTTTTTTTGTCAATGAAAGAGCCCGACTTGGACTGGGATATAACTGGAACTGGCTTTCGATGAAGATATCCGGTCAGCATGTCGGAGTTTGGGGGCAGGATCCCCAGATAAACAAGGGCGGTAATTTCAACTTGAATGAAGCCTGGGCCAAAATGACTTTCGGTAAGGGATTCTATACCCAGCTCGGTCGCCAGACTCTGGTATATGATGATGAACGAATCCTCGGAGGTCTGGACTGGAATGTGGCGGGACGTTCTCATGATGTAGCGAAGTTCGGTTTCAAATCACAGAATAAAGTTCACCAGATAGATGCGGTCTTCGCCTTCAACCAGAGCGATGAAAAAAAGATAGGAGGGACTTATTATTCCGGCGGCCAGCCATACAAAGCCATGGAGACGGTGTGGTATCATCTTCAGACTCAGGGGACAGCCAATTTCGGGATGTCTCTTCTCTTTATGAATCTCGGATTTGAAACAGGTGATGCACAGAGCCCGAAGGCAGGAACCATCAATCGTCAGACGATGGGAACTTATCTCACGTTCAGGCCCGGGAAAGTCGCCGTTGACGGAACCTTCTACTATCAGAGCGGGAAGCAGACTGAAGATATGAAGATATCAGCTTTTATGGCCGCTGTCAAAGTGGCCGCCAATTTCACATCAGTATTCAGCGCCAACATCGGGTATGACTATCTTAGCGGACAGAAAGATAATACAGACAGATACACTTGCTTTGATCCTCTCTACGGAACACATCATAAGTTCTATGGCTCGATGGATTACTTTACCGCAGCATCACCGTATGGTCTTCAGGATGGATACCTCGGAATCGGAGTTTCTCCTGTAAAGCCTCTGAACCTCCAGTTGACAGGTCACTTCTTCGGTTCCGCTGCGAAGCTTCCGGATGTGGAAAAAGTCGGTTCCACAGATACAAAAGCCAGATTTCTTGGAACGGAAATCGACTTCCAGATAACATGGAAGATTCATAAATTCGTGACTCTGATGGGCGGTTATTCGACTATGTTAGGCTCCAAATACATGGACGTAGTCAAGGGAGGAGATCATAACCAATGGCAGGACTGGGGATGGATACAACTGAATATCAATCCAAGAATATTCACCACTAAATGGTAACAATGGAATGGTACACTGAAATAATTGTAGGTTTTGACAGTTCCATTTTCTGAATAATTGTTTCCTCCGCCATCTTCTGCCTCTGCGCCGGCGGTGCGGAAGGTAGCGCCGTACGGAACACATCCGTATCCGATAGAGAAAACGCTCAGTCCGCCGGGACATTCAAAAATCCGGTAATAGCACGCGACTGGCCTGACCCCACCGTGTGGGAATGTGACGGCATCTATTACTCCGTCGCCACTGGACTGAGTACGTTAATGACCGGCAGGTACATGGTGACATGGACCGATACGGGCAGGTCTCCGATTACAGCGGAAGCACACGATAAACTTTTCGGCAGGACCGGTAGTATCTGGGCACCCTGCGTCACGAAAAATCGGTGCCGGATGGGTACTGTATGTCTCCCTCTTCGTGGATGACGACCACTGCTGCATCGCCGTGATGGAATCCTCAAGAGCAGACGGTCCCTTCGAATGGAGGGGCATCCTGATCGACGGAGTGCCTGATTTCGGTGTGGCCAATGCGATAGATCCGTTCACCCTGATGGATGACGGCCGGATATGGCATTTCTTCGCATCCGGCGGGGTCTTCTATGACGGGACCTACCATCTGGTAGTGGCTCGTTCCCGTAACCTCGGCGGTCCGTATTATGACCGGGAAGGTCATCTCTTCACCGAAGGCAAGGCACAGCCGATTCTTTCTTCCCGCGAAGGTGACCACTTCATAGGCCCCGGCCATCACGGCGATGTCTTCACCACCGCGGACGGCCGCACCTATATGTTCTTCCACTCACATGCCACGGACTTCCCCTCCGGCGCCCGCCCCACCCTGCTACAGCAGATTTTCTGGGACAGTGAGGAATGGCCCTATTTCGCCGGAGGCGCACCTGCTGAACAGGAAACAAGGCCCTGATACTGACAGGCATATTCGTACTGACCAGAAAATAATATACCATGGCTTCAGATACAGAAAAGCTAATCCGGGATGCCGCATTCAAGGTGTTCAGCCAGAAAGGTTTCGCAGCGGCGAGCATGCGGGACATCGCGAACGAGGCCGGAGTGAACCGTGCCCTCATAAACTATTACTATGACAGCAAGGTCCACCTCTTCTACGAGGTGATGGTCCGGAACATCCGCAGCCATATCTCCTATCTGAAGCAGATCTTCGATGAGACGGATTCCTCCTGGAAGGTTCCGTCTTCAAGACACAGCTCGCCGATATCGGCCTGAAACCCGACGAGATAATCCAGCTGATGATAAATGCCATCTCCCTCGTCGCCGGCCCCGTAATCACCGCCCCCGTAACGATGGCCCTGTGCGGCATCCAGAATCAGGATGAGTACATCAGCATCCTCCGGTCCCGGAAGCAGGAAATCATCCCCTGGCTCGAAAAGATGTTCTCCATCGGTTCTGACGGAAAGGCATAAATATTTTATAGTCTGCCACAAGCCGATGTGTGACCGGAAGGGCCTCACCTCATAGATTTCGTCCACGTTTTCGCTGATATTATGGACAAAAACCTTATATATCGCTCGTTTGTCCACGAAATCCGCGAAAACGTGGACACAATACCCGTTCACGTAGCCACGGGCGGCTACGCCGTCCGAAGGCTTTCTCCCTTCCGGACCCGGTGTCTACTGTTCGTGCGCTGCATCGCGGAATAGCGAGGTATGTGGATTACTACATCAACCGCCGCTGTCACCAGGGACTTGCCCCTGTCCAATCAAAGGGTACCACTATACTTTCCTCCGTGAAAAAATTGCGCAACTCCGAAACTATTTGCCTATTTTTGTTCATACTAGGTGTATTTTTGTTTTTGGCGATACTAAAATACTGAAAATCAATGAAATAACCAAATGTTTCAAGGGTTTTCAACCTAGCTTTTTTCAGTTTAATTTACTTGCGAAACTTAAATTATTCAAAATATTATGAAAGCTTTTACTTTATCAATTATTCCTCTGATTGTCTGGGGATTTTGTTTCTTTGGGGGTATATGGCTTCTGTCTCTCCCAGCATTACTCGACTTTCTTGAAGCAAAATTCTTAATATACCTTTTTGCTATATTATTGATAAGCCTTCAGCTTATTCCAGCAATGTTGATTTGTAACGCCATTAAGGCGTGTAATACAAATCTTGGACACAAGACATCTCGATGGTTTTTATTGTTTTCCGGGGTGATAATGTCTGGTATAATGATTCAAAATTTTCGCCAGTTAATCAGCAACTTTACCCCAGAATCTATGTATTTCTTTTTGAGCGGAATAATAGGAATATTATTCGTATTTAGTGCCATTCTATTGTTCAAAAAGCGCAAAATTTCATAGTTATTATCGTGGCTGTCATCCTTTTGCAAGTTCCTCAACATCGACCCTTGTGACAGCGAAAGCCCCCCGGCCTGCAGGCCGGAGGGCTTTCGCTGTCACGACAGTCCCTGCGCCGCTACCTGAGCGCCGCCCCGAACTGCTTTTCGAACGCCTCCAGAAGACGTTTCACCGCACTCTCCACAGCCTGGTCCGTAAGTGTCTTGTCATCATCCCTGAGGACGAAACTGATGGCATACTGTTTCTTTCCGGACGGAATCTTGTCACCGCGATATACGTCGAAGAGGGTCACGTTACGGAGAAGTTTCCTCTCGGCGGCGAAGGCAGCCTTTCTGATCTGGGCGTATGAAACGCTTTCATCCAGCAGCAGTGCCAGGTCACGGCGCACTTCGGGAAACTTGGGCATCTCCTTATACAGCACCTTGTTCTTCATGTACTGCTTCAGGAGCAGATTCCACCTGATCTCCACGGCGAACACAGGCACCTTGATGTCGAACTGCTTCAGTCTGGCCGGAGCTACGGTACCCATCGTGGCGAGGACCTTCTCCCCTATCTTATATTCAAGACCTTCACTGAACAGGTCGGCGGGAGCCGGGGCGTATTCGAGATTATAGAGAGCGATTCCGAAACGGCGCAGCAGGGTCTCCATATATCCCTTCAGAGCGAAATAGTTTCCGGTCCCCACAGCATTTCTCCAGTACTGGGTGCCCTTCCCGCACATGAACATCGAGAGATGCATCTCTTCCTTATAGCAGCGCAGGTCGTTGCGGGGATTTTCTATGGCGGGAATCTCACTGTACGAATAGACATTCCCCATCTCGAAGAGTTTCAGGTCCGAAGACTGGCGGTTCAGATTATATGACACGGCCTCAAGTCCGCTGAAAAGAAGAGTCTGACGCATGGCGTTCAGATCCGAACTCAGAGGATTTATGATGATGGCCAGTTTCTCCTTCGGGTATGTCTTCACATGCTCATAATATCCGGCGGAGGTAAGGGAATTGCTCATGCACTCCATAAAGCCCATATCCGCAAGCATATCGCAAGCTCTCTTGCGCACCGCCTCGGGATCCGGACTGGGTGTGGAGTTCACGGATGAAGTGACCCTCTCGGGCAGTTCCACGTTATTATATCCGTAGATTCTGAGCACTTCCTCCACCACGTCACATTCACGATATACGTCCACCATCCAGGAAGGAGCCAGCACGACTGCTCCCTCTTCGGTACTGCTGACGAATTCATAACCCAGGTCGGCAAGCAGTTCCTTTATGGTACCGGCACCTATCTTCTTTCCTATGAGGGCTTCCATCCTGGCGAAATCGAGTTCGATGCGTTTCTTCTCCATCTCCTCGGGATAGAATTCCTGCACCTGTCCCACGACTTCGGCACCGCACAGTTCCTTCAGGAGAGCCACGGCCCTGCGTGCTGCGAAAGGAACCATCAGGGGATCCGTCCCGCGTTCGAACCGGAACGAGGCATCCGTCTTCAGACCGTGACGCTTCGAGCTCTTGCGGACAGTGGTGGGATTGAAGTATGCGGATTCGAGGAAGATGGAAGTGGTGGTGTCGCTGATACCCGACTCCAGACCTCCGAACACGCCGGCCAGGCACATCGCCTCATGTACGTTACAGATCATCAGATCCTTATCGGAAAGAGTCCGCTCCACACCGTCCAGAGTGGTGAACTTCTCCCCTTCCGCAGCCCTGCGGACCACCACTTTCCCCCCTTTGATCTTCTCCAGATCGAAAGCGTGCAGGGGCTGTCCGAGTTCCATAAGGATGAAATTGGTTATATCCACCGCATTGTTGATGGGTCTTAAGCCTACGGCAATCAGTTTCTTGCGGAGCCATTCGGGCGATTCGGCGATCTTCACGTTCTTCAGGGTGACACCCATGTACCTCGGGGCAAGTTCGGGGGCATCCACCTGTACGGGTACGGCCGTACCCTCGCCTGCCTCTATGGAATCCGCCTGCGGATAATGAAGTTCCCCTCCGAGTTTATTGTACTTCAGGTACGCGCTCAAATCGCGGGCGACACCTATATGGGAAGCGCCGTCCACCCTGTTGGGAGTCAGTCCTATGGTAAAGATGGTATCACCTTCCAGATGGAGATACTCCCTGGCCGGGATACCCACGGGGGTATCTTCCGGGAGGACCATTATCCCCTCGTGGGAGTCTCCGATACCGAGTTCATCCTCGGCGCAAATCATTCCGAGAGACTCTTCGCCGCGTATCTTGCCCTTCTTTATCTTGAATCCGACGCCGTCGGGTGTAGGCAGCGATGCACCTGCCGTAGCCAGCAGAACCTTCTGACCGGCAGCCACATTGGGAGCACCGCAGACCACCTGGAAAGGCTCTCCTCCGACGGTCACCTTCGTGATATGGAGATGATCCGAATTGGGATGGGGCACACATTCCAGCACGTGGGCGGTAAACACACCTTCCAGTCCGCCGGGGATATCCTCTACCGTCGATACCTCCTCCACTTCCAGTCCTATGAAAGTGAGGATTTCAGCCACCTTGGCCGGTTCCAGATTAAAGTCGACGTATTCCTTTAACCAGTTATAAGAAATATTCATATCCGCTATAAAATTATTATCATATCCATAATCACCCGTCCTATTCGAACAGTGAATCCACGAAAGCCTTCCTGTCAAAAATCTGCAGGTCTTCTATCCTCTCCCCGACACCGATGAACTTCACCGGAATCCCGAACTGGTCCGCGATGCCGATGACCACACCGCCTTTCGCCGTCCCGTCCAGTTTCGTCACCGCGAGGGAAGTCACATCAGTGGCCTTCGTGAACTCACGGGCCTGCTGGAAGGCATTCTGCCCGGTAGAGCCGTCCAGAACCAGAAGCACTTCGTGCGGCGCATCGGGAATCACCTTACGCATCACGTTCCGTATCTTGCTCAGTTCATTCATCAAATTGATTTTGTTATGGAGACGCCCGGCCGTATCTATCAGGACCACGTCGGCGTCCCTGGCCACCGCCGACCTGACCGTATCATAAGCCACGGAAGCCGGATCGGCTCCCATCTCCTGCTTCACTATCGGGACCCCGGCCCTCTCGCTCCAGATGGTCAGCTGGTCCACCGCAGCGGCACGGAAAGTATCGGCGGCTCCCAGGACCACGCTCTTGCCGGAGGCCTTCAGCCTGGCGGCCAATTTCCCGATGGTGGTAGTTTTCCCAACTCCGTTCACCCCCACCACGAGCACCACGTACGGTTTCTTCGAAAAATCGAAAATCTCGCGGTCGGAATCATTGCCGGAGGCAGAACCGGCATCCAAGAGGGAGCATATCTCATCCCGGAGGATGGAATTGAGCTCCTCGGAGTCGAGATACTTGTCGCGTGCGACGCGCTCTTCGAGCCTGTCGATTACCTTCAATGTGGTATCGACACCTATATCGGATGCGATAAGGGCATCTTCGATATCATCGAGGACCGAATCGTCTATCCTCGACTTGCCGATCACCGCTCTGGAGAGTCTTTCGAAGATACCTTGCTTGGTCTTGGTCATCCCCTTCTCCAGCGCTTCCTTCTCTATGGACACATCAGCGGAATCCTGCTGTACGCTGTCCTTTTTCTTCCAGAAAAAACCCATGGCGTGTTTTATATTTCCTTTGTTCGTATCCGCGCAAAGATAGGAAAAACTCCCTTATCACCGAACTATTATCCTCTCCCCTATCCTGAGAGTCTTGTTTGATTTGATACCGTTCAGCTGGCATATCTTGGTAACGGTGGTACCGTATTTCACGGCCAGGCCCCCCAGAGTATCCCCGCTGCGGATGGTGTGAATCACCCTGCCTGCGGCCGCCTTGCTCTCCTCATCCGTCATGCCATAATGCGAATAGATGCTGAAATAGTGCCTCTTGAGAGCCAGAATCGAATCTCTTACCGTGCCGGTCTCGAAATCCACCACGCGGGAAGGGTCAAAGGACTGCCCCATATATCTGGTCTCGAAATGGAGATGCGGGCCGGTACTTCTGCCGGTGCTGCCGCCCAGTCCAAGCACCTCTCCCGCCTTCACCAATTCGTTGGGCTGCACGTTGATGCTGGACAGATGCCCATAATATGTCTCGAGACCGTTGGAATGGCGCACCACCACGAGATTACCATATCCTCCTGTCTGGGAAGACTTTCCCGTATATCTGACTATCCCGTTGAAAGCCACCTTTATGGTATCCCCTGTCGTGAGTGGAATATCTATGCCGTTATGCTCGCGGGTCCTGCGGAACTTATAGCCCGAGTAAACCTTCCCCACGATAGGAGCGCAGAAAGTATTTTCGCTGTCCACCAGACGGATATCCACCTCCTCCGGCAGATCCGAGGGCTTCTTGTCACGGAACACGTGTATCGAACCGGTATCCCATCCCGAAAAGAATCCCGCGGTATCGATCACCGGTCTTCCCACATCATGATACGCCCAGGTGTGGTCGGTATAAAGGATGATCTTCACATATTTGTCACCGGTATCCAGGGTGTCCATGGCTTCCTGGCAGAATACATGGACAGGGATGACCATGAAAATGGATATCAAAAATAATGTTCTTCTCATATCGAGGTTTACGGTTTGGTTCTGGCACTCTGTAAAAATAACTCGCGAAGATACTAAGGAATTATCAAGTAACCGTTAAAAAACACGGATTCGGATGCAAATATCCTCGGATACGGCGGGAATGCATCTTTTTTCCGGATGACTTGGGAAAAAGGAGTGAAAAGTAAAAAAAAGTACGGTATATTTGTACTCCCGATAGGGTCAGGTCGGGAAATCTCTCGCTTGAAAATGAGATGCACTGCCATACCGGCCTTACCGCTGTGGAAACTTGATGAAAAGCAGGACATTACTTTTGGTTGTCATTTTATGGGCCGGCGTTTCGCACTATGCATCGGCCCAGAGGATATCCGTCGGTGTCAATGCGGCTGAGGCGGCATTGCTGTCTCCCAATCTGGAAATAGGGATAATAACGGGCAGACAGACCACCCTGCACTTCGACATCTGCTATTCGAACAACCCCTATAATCTTTCTCTCCGGCTGCTTTCCGCAGGCTCGGAATTCAAATGCTGGATTTCGAAAAGTCCGCTGAACAGACTCTATGTGGGCGGCAGGCTCCAATATTCGAACTACGACTATTGCAGAGACGACGACAGACATTACGGGGACGCCCTCATCCTGGGTCCTACCGTCGGATATGATTTTGTTCTGGGGAAAAGATGGGTACTTGAACTTTCCACAGGATGCGGTGCGGCTTTCCGTAACGAACGGCATACCGATGTCTCCACACCAGCGGTTACGGCATACGGCATCTCCTTCGTACCTGTCAAACTCGGTATCTCCTTCATATTCATAATAGCATAGCTGATGAAACGGTTCATTCTCATAATACTTTTTCTATCAGTCGCCCATCTCCCTTCTGAATCCCAGAACATCATATATGTTACCGGTACCATATATGACAAGCTGACCAAAAAGCCCGTCAACGTCAGCAATATCGAAGTGGAGATATATGCTTACAACACCGTAGCCGCCGCTCTGGAGCAGAAACAGCTGATGGAGAATTCTGAATTCACCGAAGTGGTCGTCTCTCCGGATTATACGGGGGTCGTGGACAGAAACGGCTATTACATGGTGAACGTGGCCTCCACAGGAGCCATTCTTTATAAGATAGGCATCGGGAACGACATCATTCTGGAAGAAGTGAATGATCGCCTCACCATCGACGTATATGCCATAGTGGAGAATTATCTGCAGGCCGCCGTAGCCTCCGCCGACAGATTGGAGATAGGGGCTCTGGAACCGCAAAGTGACATCGAAGGAAATTACCTCTATCTGATGACACCCTATTCGATTCCGTCGAACACGGCCAAGAGCAATGTCAGGCTTATCCTCCAGCCCATCCTGTTCTATGCCGACACCAAGGACACCATCCGATATCTGAAACCTCAAGTGATCGACGGAGCGGAATACTCCATAAACCTGTTGAGAAAGATGGATTTCCATCCGGAAAATGACAAATTGTACCGGTATGTGGACAAGGAACATCCGCTCACCAGTGAAAAACAGACTTTTGTATGGTCGGATTCCGTATATGTCGAAGATCCCATGAGAAACTATACAGTCACCGGATGTTTCCAATTCGAAGACTACAGCAGGATATTGAAATATACGGAACAGCCTATCTCTTCGATGCGTCCCAGAAGACCCACAAGATTTCTGAAAATAGATGTCGCCCCTTTCGTTCTGAACCCCGATGACTATCCCGAATCCCCGAAGAGAGAGAGATTCACGACGGAAAAAGAAATCTCCATCCTCTTCGACATCAACAAGGCGACGTTCGACATGACGGACAGCATCACCGTCAAGAGTCTGGAAAACCTGCGCAAGACACTTCTTGATGTCATCGGTGAAGAAGGCTCGAAACTTAAAGAATTCCATATAGCGTGCGTAGCCTCCCCTGACGGGAATTATGAAAAAAACGTCAGTCTGGCCGGAAGAAGAATGGATAACGCCATACTCGCCATCCGATCATACCTGCCGAAGAAGACCGGAGAAAGTGTATATTGGGTCTCCAGTTCACGTGTGGCCGGATGGGAAGAAGTGGCCGTACTGCTGGAAAAGGACGGAAAGGACCACGAAGCAGCCGTCATCAGAGATATCGTCAGCCAGTATCCCAAAGACCAGACCATCCAATCAAGAAAGATTCGGAATCTCCCGGAATACAGAAGCGTAATAGTCGATTATCTGCCGGGACTGCGCTCCGTCCGTTATTCCTATACACAGGAGATTTACAGAAATCCCACCGGAGAGGAAATTCTCAGGAAATATCAGAATGACCCCGGATTCAGGAACGGAGACAAGAGGCTCACCACATATGAATACTGGAAGTTGTTCCAAATGGTCGAAGACCCGGCAGAACTGGACAGTCTGTACCGTATGGCCAACAGGGTTCACATGGAGATTACCGGCAAGCCGTGGATTATTCCATCCAACGCTCTGGCGGCAAGTGCCATCAGGCGGGGGGAAGTGGACACCACATTACTGGCTCCTTTCGTAAATTATACAGTCAGCAACACTGATGTAAGAATAAAAAGATCTTTCGGCGATGAGATAATAAATCCCGAACCGGTAGTCGCCAATCAGATGATAATGTATCTGAATGCCCGGAACTTCATGCAGGCGAGCCGTTTGAGCCGGATATTGAAAGACAGCGACACCAATGCTGTCCTGAAAAGTTACGCGATGGCTCTGGGAGGTTATTACAAGGGAGGAAAAACTCCTGAAGAAATGGCGGAAGCTCAGAAGGTGTTCCACACCATCGAAAAGACTTCACCTTTCAACAAAGTGGTCATCAATCTGGCCATGAGATTGAAAACAAATGACAAAATAGCCGAGAAGACTATGCCGGAATGTGAGGCGGCGGCAGAGACCACATACGAAAAAGCCTTGATTCAGTATCTGTGGGCCATCATATACCAGAGGAAGTTCATGTCCAGAAATGACATTCTGTCCGACATGGAACGTCAGGAGCGGCTCATCGAATGTTTCAAGATAGACCCTTCCTTTATAGAGATAGCCGAATCGGACGGATATATAGACCATGACATTTTCCAGGCGGCCAGAGATATGTACCTTATCCAGCGATAACCAGCCAAAGAGATGAAGAACAACACCATACATCGTATCATAAAATTTCTGCGGGTATCGGCAGGAGCATCCGTTCTCCTGCTTGTCACAGGAACAAGTGCCGATGCCGGTACATCTGGGGACACGACGGCCTTCCGCCGGCCGTTCTGGTCCAATACGTTCTTCAAGGCGGCAGGAGGTGCCAACCTCCATTTTTCGAATACCGGAACTTCCGATCCGGGAGGCGATTTCACTTTGGCTTTCGGAAAGAATTTCGGGCACCACAGTTCGCTCAGACTCAGCGGAACCATAGAGACCTGCAACTATAGGAACAAAAGTCGGATCGGAGAACTCAATCTCCTGTACGGACTTAATGCCCACAGTTTTTTCAAAGGAGACGATTACGACAGAGTATTCGAATTCTCACCTTTCGCAGGTATCGGCTTCGACATCGGAAGGGCTGAATCCGCATGGAGCACCTATGCCAATGCCCAGATCGGTATGGAACTTGGCTTCAGATTATCTCAGAATCTCTATTTCACTCTGGAACCGACCGGCAAATACTATATCCACGCCATCGCCGGCAAGGACAGTCCGACGGAATTTTCGGCCGGCGCGACAGCCGGTCTGCGCTATAAGGTCAATAATCTCAGCCGGCTGTCCGCATATCATCGTGACCGTCATCTGGTGATGGAAGAGAATCCTTTTATGAACTTGTCCTTCCTGGACAATACATTCTACAGACTGGGGGCAGGGGTGAACATTCCGAGGTCCACAAAAGACAACAGCTACCGGACAGGTCCTTCATTCGAATTCGCCGCAGGAAAGAAGATAAGCGGGCTCCATTCCGTCATACTCGAACTCGCGGCGGAAAAAGAAATCAACAGCTCCAGAAAATACAATGCGAATATCTTGGAACTGAACGCATTATACGGATTGGACATCACCTCCGCACTGTACGGATACAAATATGACCGCACTCTCACGTTCTCGGCACTTATGGGAGCAGGTGTGGACTTCATCGATATAAATGACAAATGGAAGACCAACGCCAACATTCAGGCAGGTGCCGACTTCGACATCCGCGTCACTGACTTCCTGTCTGTCTATATAAACCCGATGGCCAGAATCTTCCTCCCGGATGATAAAGAGAGAGTACCGGGACGCAGATTATCCGTAGCCCTGAATGCCACTGCGGGACTGCAATATACCGTGAACCATAACGAATACAGAAAATCGGACGGGCGGTTCATATCCGATTCGAAAGAAGATATGATCCGTCTGACTTCCGGGAACAGGAAGCTTGAGGAACCGACAAACTCATTCATCGACAACACGTTCGTCATGTTCGTGTCCGGAATAAACAGAAGGGATGCCACGAAAAGGGAGTATAAATCCGGTTCCAATATCGGATTGGAATTCGGAAAGGAGATCAATCGCCATCACTCGCTGTCCATAGGTCTGGACTATGAGCATTTTAAATGCAACACTACTTCCAAATTCGTGAATATCTATGAATTGGACTTCATTCACAGTATGAATCTCACGAATCTGTCCCATTCAGAAACATATTCCAGAAGATTCTTCCTGAAAACGGTAGGAGGTCTGGGACTGAATCATAACTATTATGATTCGCATATCGGTCTTTCAGCAGTGGCGATGGTCGGTATCCAGACGGATTTCGTTTTCACACCAAGATTTTCACTCATATTGAGACCGCTTGCGAAAGGATATTACGGGAAAATGACCGATGACAACACCGAAAACACGTTCGGATTCTCCGCCCAGTTCTCGGCAGGTCTCCGGCTGAACTTCATCAACAGACACGTCAAATATACCGGGCAGACCAAAGCCGCTGACGATACTGAGCCGGAACGCGACGGTATTACAAAATATGGTTTCAACGCTCTGGAGTTCGCGCTCCAGAAAGTGGTCAATAACGACAAATACCAGTTTACAAGAAAGTACCGGCATGACGGAGCATTCATACACGCGGGATATACGATGGAGAATCTGGCGTACGATGCGGATGCCTATGACTGGACGAAATGTATCACCGCAGGGGCCGGAATGAGATTCTGGAAAAACCATACCCTGCTGGCAGACGTCACTATAGGAAATGTTAAAAGCAAACTCCGGAGCATATCATCTTCATCGGATGATATAAATGTAGGATACCACGAACTGGAAGCGATGCATATGTACCACATCACCTCGGTTATCCACGGATTCAATCCGGAAAGGGCATTCGAAGTATCCACCCTCGAGGGAATCGGTCTGAATGCTCTGAATGATAATTCCCGCTGGAGTATCGCCGGAAACATAAAACTGGGACTGGACTTGAAGATACGCATTTCGAATACCCTGTCCTTCTGTCTGGACCCGTTCTTCAAAGTGTACACCGACAGTATAACCTCCGGTCTGACAAACAGATATCAGACAGATTCGAATTGGAGGAATTATCATTTCAGCTACGGTGCCACGGCCGGCCTCTTTATCAGTCTGACCTCCAGAAAAAACAAATAAACCAGACTTGACGTTATCGGGAAAGCCGGCACTTAATTACGACATTACGCCAACATCCTTTTAAAATGAAAATCATCAATCTTATCATCTTGGTACTTCTGTCTGTCTCAAGTATAACTTGCGGCAAAAAAGAAACATCTATTTATCCGAAAAATGGCGGCACCGTCAGAATCGTCACCTATAACGTAGGATCATTCTCAAAATACATGGACAACAGTACGTTCATGATAGCCGGAATGCTCAAGGAAGCCGATGCCGATATAGTGGGGTTGAACGAGTTGGACAGTGTGAATACAAGGCATATGACGAACCAGATATCGAATCTGGCTTCTGCCATGGGCGGATGGAACTGGCACTTCGGCAGAGCTATCGGATATAAAAACGGCGCCTATGGAAACGGCATCATCACTCCGGACAGGATACTTGAATCCCATACGGTAACACTGGAAAAGGGAAAAGGTTCGGAACAGCGCTCGATGGCTGTAGCCGAAACAGAGAAATTCATATTATGTACCGCACATCTGGATCACAAATCAGATGAAGCCAGGGCACTTCAGGTAAAGATCATCAATGACTGGGCTGAATCACAAAACTCCGAAAAACCCATTTTACTTACAGGAGACATGAATGCAGGTCCCGAATCCGAGACACTGTCACTGCTGATGCAGTCCTGGGACGTCATCTCATCCACCGACCCCACATTCTCCTCTACGAAACCTTCCATCTGCATAGACTATATATTCCACCTGAAAAAATCCGGAGCCATAAAAGTACTGCACTCGGACGTAATGACAGAATTCTCCCAAGGAGGAGACGTAACCAAAGCCTCCGACCATCTTCCGGTTTATGTGGACATCGAAATAGAATGAATCCACACACGCCGATCGGTCGGTGACACCGGAAACTACAGACAAGCAAAAAGAGAACATTTGGCAGAAATTGGCCAATGTTCTCTTTTTGCTTGCTTATTCGGCAGACCGAACCCTCCTCATCCCGAACCGGTTCCGGGAGGATTTCATTGGACTACTCAAGTTTCGCACTTGCGAAACTTGGGTAAAGTAATTATTGAAGCCTATTTGATGCCCATTGAATTCAAAATCCCCAAAGGTAATTTCAGAAACCTCATTATCTGCTTTGCCGAGGCATTGTAATCGTAACGCATAATTCTGGCCAATTCGATTTTTGCGGAAGGTGCAGCCTCATTTAACGTTGTACAGCCATATTTTTCTCTGGCTTCCTTGATAATAATTGAGAAGAGTTCATTATCAGTGTAGAAGATACTCTCCCCTATTTCCTTTGCAATCTGCTTGCTGTTTTCAATCTTTTTGGAAAGCAGATAGAAATATTGGGCAGCATCATGAAATAGTTGTTCTCCTGCTTCGATATCGCAAAAGAACAGTGGAGATGCGCAACCGTCTATTGAAAAGAGATTCTGTATGGTGTCTGTCTTGTGTGAATGGGACAGTGCTCTCAAATCCTTGAAAGTCATTTTTCGTGAGTGATTCCTTGCCAGTATTTTTGCATCGTCGTTGAAAAACAAGCGATTCGCACCCCATGGATAAGAGTAAGGAGTATAGTCGGGATTCACCAGGTAACCATTTCTATTGTCATAGACAATGACGTTTCGGACTCTTTCCACTGAATCCAACTGATGCAGGCTATATCCCATAGCTTCAAAATCAATATTTCTTCCGATGCCTGTGAAATATTTGGAGAGCATCTTCTTGAGTGTTGAGAAAAACTGTAACATACTTTCTTTTCCGGCTGATGCCATAAAATGGAAATGGTTGGACATTATCTCGAAAGTAAATACCCTGACGTCTGGAAACAACCTTGCACAAATGGCGACAATACCCATTCCTGCCTTGAATTCCTCCACTGAAGAAAAGATGATTTCAAAATTTTCAGATGTCGACAAATGCCAACAGTCACCAAATTTGTCGAACATAGCGACACACTCAGCTTCACGATCGTAATAACTCTTCATATTCTCCTTCACTAATCTTAATAATTTGGGAGCGATAATGGCCAAAACACTCCCAAACCACCACAAAACACCAAAACGGGAGTGAAACGTCCGAAAAAACTCCAGTTTTGACGCCATAAAACAAGAAAAAAGAGAACACTGGTCAATTTTACCAAATATTCTCTTTTCTTGCTTCCGTGTAGCGGAGAGAGGACTCGAACCTCTGACCTCCGGGTTATGAGCCCGACGNNNNGAGCTACCAACTGCTCTACTCCGCGGTGTTAACTGGTGCAAAGGTACTGCTTTTTTCCTAATGTGCAAACTTTTTAGGAATCATTAAATGAATCTCAAAAAATATGTACTCCAGCCCATGAATTCGTAACTTTGTGACCACACTTGAAAACAGCATGAAACGTTCTGCACTATTTCTGATATCCATAGCGGTATTCTCCGCTTCATGTAACACCGGACACGATCAAGAACCGGAAATAACAGACCGCGACATCACACTGGAAGAGAATCAGCGCGGACTTCCTGGAAAGGGGATGGAAACTTCCCAGCGATGGGGTGACTACCCCAGACTTATGGAAGACGGGTCGGTCCTCTTCGCATTGAACGCTCCGGGAGCTTCCCAAGTATCACTGGTCCTTCCGTGTCTCGGCTCATTCTGCATGAACTCAGACGGGAACGGCATCTGGACATTGAAGTCAGCCCCTCTGGAGCCGGGATTCCATTACTACTGGTATGATGTGGACGGATTGGAAATATCGGATCCGGCCTCCGTAACGTATCACGGATACGGACACGAGGTAAGTGCGGTCGAGATACCGGAAGAAGGCACAGGATGGTACGATTTCAAGAACGTACCCCACGGAAGGGTATCAGAGATAAGATATGTATCGAAAGTTACGGGATGTGTCCGGAAACTATGTGTATATACCCCGGCAGGCTATGAAAAACATCTTCTGAAGAAATATCCCGTCATCTATATCGGTCACGGAACGGGAGAGAATCAGCGCAGCTGGATGGAACAGGGCAAGGCGGGAATTATCCTGGATAATCTTATAGCGGAAGGAAAAGCAGAGCCCATGATCGCGGTCACCATGTCAAGCCATCTTTACGACAGTCCTGCCGAATATTCGACAGAGGGGATGAAAGAATATGAGGAGGAACTGCTCCACTCGATAATCCCCTTCATCGACCGGACCTTCAGAACCAGAAAAAATCGGGAGAACAGGGCCTTATGCGGTCTGTCCCAAGGTAGCGGGGAGGCCTTCTACATAGGTTTGCGGCACCCCGACACATTCTCGGCCATAGGGATGTTCAGTTGCGGACTTTTCGGGAAATTATTTGCCGCGGGAGCGGATATGGACGATGTGATACCCGGTCTGATATCAGAAGCGGGGAAATACAACGAGGCTTTCCCCGTAATCTATTTCTCCTGCGGAGAAGGGGACTGCCGCATCACCGACTACGAACACCTCACTTCCGAACTGAAACAGGCCGGTCTGCTCTTCACCTACGAGACTTTTCCCGGGGGACACGAATGGCAGCCCTGGCGTAAATCACTTCACAATTTCGCAGGGATGCTGTTCAGACGGTAATACGGAAAATCAGAGTTCCTCCGCGAGATTATCCAGAGCCACTTCCTTCTGTTCGCCCGAAGAGAGATTCTTCAGGTTCGCGGTGCCCCGGGCGATTTCATCGCTCCCGGCGATGACCAGATATTTAACTCCCCGCCTGTCGGCATACTCGAACTGCTTGCGGAGCTTTACGGCATCGGGGTAGATTTCTACGGAGCGACCTGCCGCGCGGAGGGATTTTGCCGAAGGCAATATGGCCTTCATCTCAGCTTCTCCCATATTTGCGAAGAGAATCTCCGTACCGCGGATGGCATCCTTCGGGAATTTGTCGAGCCCGAGGAGCACGTCGTAAATACGGTCGGCGCCGAAGGAGATACCCACGCCGGACATCCCCGGAAGTCCGAAGATACCGGTCAGATCATCGTAGCGTCCTCCGCCGCAGATGCTGCCTATGGCGAAATCCTTCGCCTTCACCTCGAAAATGGCTCCGGTGTAGTAATTCAGGCCGCGGGCGAGCGAGAGGTCTATCTCCACCTCCTGCCGCACTCCTGCGGCTCCGATGAGTCCGAACAGTTCTTCGAGTTCATCCAGTCCCTTCATCCCGGTTTCGGAGGATGACAGCACGGACCGCATGGCGGCCATCTTCGCTTCAGTGGTGCCGCTGAGGGTCAGCACGGGTTCGATGACAGCTATGCCCGCAGCATCAAGTCCCCTTTCCGAAAGCTCTTCCTTCACTGCATCAAGACCTATCTTGTCGATCTTGTCGATAGCGACCGTGATGTCCACCAGTTTGTCGGGATGTCCGCAGACCTCGGCGAGTCCTGCAAGCACCTTGCGGTTGTTTATCTTGATGAGTACATTCACACCGAATATGCCGAAAACTTCATCGACTATCTGTACCAGTTCCAATTCATTTATGAGCGAACGGCTTCCTATTACGTCCACGTCGCACTGGTAGAACTCGCGATAGCGCCCCTTCTGCGGACGGTCGGCACGCCACACCGGCTGGATCTGATATCTCTTGAAAGGAAACGCCAGTTCATTCTGGTGCTGCACCACATATCTGGCGAAAGGGACGGTCAGGTCGTAGCGGAGACCTTTCTCGCAGACCTTGAGAGAGAGCCTGTTGGAATTTATATTGCCGTCGGCATCACGGCTGCTTTCGATTCTGTCACCGGCGAATGCATCCCCGGAATCAAGTATCTTGAAAAGCAGCTTGTCCCCTTCTTCCCCGTATTTTCCCAGGAGAGTGGAAAGATTCTCCATGGAAGGTGTCTCCAGCGGAGCGAATCCGTATTTCCTGAAAACGGATTTTACAGTATCGAAGATATAGTTCCGGCCCGCCATCTCGACAGGTCCGAAATCGCGGGTCCCCTTGGGAATCGAAGGTTTCTGTGCCATATTCTATTTATATAAAAGGTCCGCAAAGATATGAATTTTTTATACTTTTGCGGGAGTCAAAATACAAATGAAAATGAAGAAAGCAGTCATCATCCTAACATTGATTTTCTGGGCCACCGCGTCGTATGCCGGGGACATAGTATTCAAAACAGCAGTGTTCCGCACCGGAGACGACATGTCCTGGAGCGCGGCGTCACTCGACGAAAGCCTGTGGGAAAAAATATCCATAGTGGGCAATGACCATTTTACGGGCATCACCGGGGAGAACACATACGCATGGTACCGCATCCATTTCTCACTCACGGAGAAGATAGACAGGAAAGCATTCGTCCTCCTGCATCTGGGCTATATCGATGATTCCGACGAGACATACCTGAACGGCAGGCTGATAGGAAAGAATGATTCCTATAACATCCCCAGAGTATATCAGGTGGATGCATCCTGTCTGAACGCGAAAGGTGACAATGTGATAGCCATCCGCGTCCGGAATGACGGAGGCAGTGGCGGCATCGGAGAAGGTGAAAGCACCTGGGTTCCGAACGGGAAATACATAGAAACCGCATCCGATGCAGGAGAGGCTATCGGCAGAATGCTCGAAAACTTTTCTTCCTCGGTATCCAAATCCAGGAAGGACATCCACAAACTGGCCCATTACGGCAGATACGCCGGATCCAATAAAGAAGTGGCTTCCAGGCCGAACGACGGTCACCGCGTAGTTCTGATGGGCGACAGCATCACCGACGGCTGGCCCGTAGCCAGACCGGAGTTCTTCAGCACCAATGACATAATCGGCCGCGGCATCAGCGGAGAGACCAGCTATCAGTTCCTGCTCCGTTTCCAGAACGACGTGATAGATCTCCATCCAGCCGTGGTGGTGATAAACTACGGGACCAACGACATCGCCGAGAACACAGGAGCCTATGTCGAAGAATTGACTTTCTCAAACGTCAAGGCGATGTGCGAAATGGCCAGAGGCGCAGGCATCAAGGTAGTGCTCGCCTCCACCCTCCCGCACGGCGGATTCCTCTGGAACCCTTCCATCACGGATGCCATGCAGAAGGTGGTGAGCCTGAACGCCAGAGTAAAGGAATATGCCCTGCAGGAAGGCATCATCTATGTGGACTATTTCTCTGAAATGGTCTCCTCCGACGGCACCCGCATGCGTGAGGACCTTTCGAAGGACGGAGTACATCCCAACGGAGACGGCTATCAGATCATGGAAGACATGGTCCTCCCGATCGTGAAATCCCTCAGATAAGTCAAATTTTAAAATGGCCCGGTGTCCGTCACCGGGCCATCGGTGAATCACTATGGGAGAAAAGAAAGTCTCACTCCTGTTTCTTCTGACGGGCATATTGTTCTGCATCTGTCTCATCACCGCCAACTTGCTGGAAGTAAAGGTGGTGAAGATGGGTTCCCTCACCGTTACCGCAGGGCTGCTGGTATTTCCCCTCTCCTATATTCTGAATGACTGCATCTGTGAAGTATGGGGATACCGGAAGGCCAGGCTGATGGTATGGTGCGGATTCGCGGCGAACTTCTTCGTAATGCTCCTGTTCCGGACAGCGGTAAGCCTCCCCTCCCCCGATTATTGGCAGCATGGCCCCGAATTCGATTTCGTATTCGGCTTCGCCCCGCGCATAGTGGCCGCTTCGCTTACAGCCTTCCTCACCGGCTCCATCATGAATGCATTTGTAATGAGCAGGATGAAAGCGGTGTCCGGAGGACGGGGCTTTTCATTCAGGGCCATAGTTTCGACCCTGGCCGGCGAAAGTCTGGACTCGCTCATCTTCTTCCCCATCGCCTTCGCAGGAGTCCTGCCTGCCGACGAAATGTTCAAAATGATGCTGGCACAGGCCCTGCTCAAGACCGCCTACGAAATAATTATCCTGCCGGTCACTGTCCGCACCGTCAAATGGATGAAAAAAACGGACGGAAGCGATGTGACCGACAGGGAGATTTCCTACAATCCGTTCCGGATAAAGGATTTCTGACCTGCATTATCAGGATTTTTTATAGATTTGTGTGATTTTTATTAGATAAAGATTTATGAAACAGTTCTTCAAGATGTTTATGGCATCCTTCCTCGGATGCGCCGTTGCGGCGGGCTTTATGTTCATTTTCACCTTCTCCCTCATAGGGTCGCTGGCCGCATTCACGGATAAAGGCACCCCCGCCATCCCTTCATCTTTCATTCTCAAGGTGGACATCTCCGCCGGACTTGCCGAACAGACTCAGGAAGAATCGCTTGACATACAGTCGCTGTATCTCGGAGGCGAACCTGTTTCATCGCATCTGGGCATTCTGGATGCCGTCCGCGCCATCGACAAGGCAGCTGAGGATTCCGCTGTCAAGATGATTTATATAAACAACTGTTCATTCTCTGTGGACGTATCGTATCTCGAAGAACTCAGGGCTGCCCTGCTCCGTTTCAGAAAATCGGGAAAACCCATCGTCGCCTACGACGACAACCTGTCTCTGGGAGGGTGGTATATCGCCTCCACCGCAGACAAGATCTATCTCTCCGAACTGGCTTCAAATCAGGTTTACGGCATATCTTCGCAGATATTCTATCTGAAGGACCTCCTCTCCAGGCTCGGTGTGAACGTCCAGCTGATCCGCCACGGCCAGTACAAATCCGCCGGAGAAATGTACATAGCGGATGACATCAGTTCCGCCAACAAAGAGCAGAATCAGGCCATGATTTCATCCCTTTGGAACACTCTGTCCTCGGACATCAGTGAATCACGCGGTTATGCTCCGGGCGAACTGGACGATATAATCGACGGGCTGAAAGCCTCCACCACCGAAGACATGGTGGAATATAAGATGATAGACGGCATCAGGAATCATATCGGGATGACGGAAGAGTTATGTTCCCTGTTCGGTGTGGAGAGTGAAAAGGAACTCAAGTTCGCTTCCCTGTCCGCCTATGCCGGGGCCAGAATAACGAATGACATCAAACAGAAAGCGAAAGTGGCCATCATATATGCCGACGGCGAAATCACCTCCGGCAGTGATGATGAAGAGATAACCGGCGACCGATTCGCATCCATCATATCGGAAGTCCGTGCGGACAGCACCATAAAGGCAGTGGTATTCCGCGTGAACTCTCCGGGAGGTGATGCCCAGGCCGCGGAAGTGATCCGCAATGAGATGGAACTTCTCGCCAAGGAGAAACCCGTAATCGCATCCTATGGCTCATACGCCGCTTCCGGAGGTTACTGGATATCCGCCGGTGCCCAGAAGATATTCACTGACCGCACCACCCTCACCGGTTCCATCGGTGTGTTTTCCATAATCCCCGACTTCAGCAAGGCCGTCCGCGAGAAACTGCACGTCAACCCTGTTTTCATAAAATCCGGCCAACACGCCGACATGCTCTCACTTATGAGACCTTTCGATGCACAGGAGACCGAATCGATGCAGAAAACCGTAGATATGGTTTACGACAAATTCATCTCCATCGTATCCGACGGACGCGGGATGGCCGCTGACGATGTGGACAAAATCGCCGGAGGAAGAGTATGGACCGGTGCCGAGGCGGTGGAAATAGGACTTGCCGATGAATGCGGCTCGCTGTACGATGCTCTCAACTATGCTGTATCGGCGGCGGATCTGGAAGGTTACCGCCTGGTGTCATATCCCGCCGTCAAGACCACTCTGGAGAAACTTATGGAGAACTTCAACAGCACGGAAGAGTCAGTACAGACCCTCCTGAACATCACGGACCCCGAAGCCTTTATGGAGACCCTCGGCGAAAACGTCCGCCGTCATACAGGTGTCCAGGCCAGAATACCTTATATCTACAAATTCCAATAGAGGCCGCATATGGAGATAATAAACCTCGGAAACGGCAATACCGTCCTGAACAGATTCCTGTCTGAAATCAGGGACCGGAACATACAGAAGGACCCGCTGCGGTTCCGGCGGAATCTGGAACGCATAGGTGAGATATGCGCCTATGAGATCAGCAAGACTCTGGACTACACCTCGCGGGATGTCGAGACTCCTCTGGGTATCGCCAGATGCAGTGTACCCGACGATCAGATGGTTCTGGGGACCATACTCAGAGCGGGACTTCCGATACATCAGGGCATCCTGAACTATTTCGACCGCGCCCAGAATGCATTCATCTCGATATACAGGAAATACTCGAAGGACAATTCGCTGAAGATAATGGTCGAATCGTCCAGTTCCCCCTCCATCGACGGCAAGGTGCTTATTCTGGCCGATACCATGGTCGCCACCGGCGCCTCGCTGATAATGGCCTGCCGCCACCTGTTGGAAAAGGGGACCCCGAAACAGGTCCATCTGGTGTGCGCCATAGCCTCCGAATCGGGTATTGAGAACATTCAGAAGACCCTCAGTGGAGAGAACATCACCGTCTGGGTATGCGCCGTCGACGAAGAACTGACATCCAAGTCATTCATCGTCCCCGGTCTGGGAGATGCAGGTGATCTCGCCTTCGGCAATAAGCACGAATGAAGAGGTTGTTCACATATCAGGCGGCCATCCTGCTGACTGTCACCTATATGCTTTCATATATAGGGTTCGGTATCCATACCTGCTCGTGTGACGGCACCATACAGGTGATCCTCCTGTTCGACAATCTCTCCTGCGAGACCATCCACGCCCACATACACCTGAAAGGCTCCCACGAGCACCATCACGGGGACGGATGCTGCGACGAAGAATCCGAGACCCGGGATTCAGGCGAAGGATGCACCCATAATCACGAAGACGGGTGCTGTCGTACAGACATAATGGTCCTTACCGATGACCAGGACGACAGCCGCCAGACCAATCTGGTGCAGGTGTCATTCCGGACCATCTGTTCTTCAGGGTATCTGGCGGCCAATGCACCGGCATTGCCGTCAGGCTTACATATCATCCACAATCATCTGCGCGAGGCGGAACTGCCCGACATCGGCGGCCCCACGCTCCCGGAACTTTCCGTCAGGCGAATCTAGCGGTCAGCACAGATGGATATTGCCTCCGGCAATATCCCAGACATCCGAAGGCGAATCCTCCGGAGATGAACCGCCAAACAAACCAAATCGCACAAAATGAAACGGATAATATTTTTCATTCTGCTCATGTCGCTCTCCGCTGCGGAAATACCCGCCCAGAGGGCCAAAGGGCACATAGTCGCCGGAGCGGTGCTGCATGCCGGTGACAGGACTCCCGTCCCCTACGCCACCGTATATTGGCTCAGGACGGGCACATATATGGACTGCACCGATGAAGGTCTCTTCCAGTTCACCGTCTTCTCGGACGAGCCGGAAACTCTCGTCGCCACCGCAGTCGGCTACAGCACAGACACCGTCACCGTAACCAAAGAAACTCAATACGTCGAATTCCGCCTGAAAAGGACCAGTGAGATCACCGGCGCCGTCATCACCGGAGACGGTATCAGAAACCTCTCCGGGACCACCCCCATCCGGACGGAAGTGATCTCCGCCGCAGGGCTCTGCAAGATGGCTTGCTGTAATCTGGCCGAAAGCTTCGAGAACTCGGCATCCGTCACGGTAGGATACTCGGACGCCATAACGGGAGCCAGGCAGATACGTCTGCTGGGACTCTCCGGCATCTACACCACCCTTCAGGATGAAAACCGCCCCACGATGCGCGGTCTGGCCGCCCCGTTCGGGCTCTCCTACGTCCCAGGGCAGTGGCTGGAAAGCATCCAGATCGCCAAGGGCCCGTCTTCCGTGGTGAACTCTTCGGAAGCCATCACCGGACAGATAAATATGGAACACCGCAAACCCACCGATGAGAAACCCCTCTTCGCGAACGTGTTCCTCAGCAGTGAACTCATGACTGAAGCCAATGTCGCTTCATCCCTCCAGCTCAACGACCGGTGGAGCACCGTCCTTCTGGGACATTTCTCCGCCATGCCGAAGGCACACGACATGGACGGGGACGGCTTCAAGGACGATCCCACCAGAACTCAGGTAAACTTCGCCAACCGCTGGCTCTACTATGTTCCCGACGGACCGCAGGTACGCTTCGGCGTCAAGGCTCTCTATGACGACCGTCTTGGAGGCAGCACGGCATTCAGGAAAGGCGATGAGAACAAATCTCCCGAAGAGATGGTAAGCGACGGCATCTGGGGCTCCAGAATAAAGAACAAGGAGTTCAACGGATACGTCAAGGCCGGCTTCCCCCTGAACGGTGACAATTCGATGAACATAGCCGTGGTCGGAGACTACACTTTCCACCAGTTCGATTCGAACTTCGGCATCAAGGGATATGACGGGCTCCAGAATTCGCTCTTCGCGAATGTAATCTACCAGTGGATACCGAATGACAGCCACCGTCTGAACGCAGGCATCCGGGACAGCTATGACCACTTCAACGAGCTGCTCACCGACAGATTCACGCTTTCAGACAAATCTCAAATCGGCACGAAGATCATGGATCTCTCCCGCAGCGAAAACATATTCGGCGTATATGGAGAGTACACATATTCTTACGGGGACATCCTGTCGGCCTGTGCCGGGGCAAGTCTCGATCACAACAGCATCTAC
>DCIQ01000022.1:0-1547 GCA_002317435.1 Bacteroidales bacterium UBA1722
AGCAGCGGACGGATAATCCGCCCGGACAGCGGTCTGATGCCGGAAAGTCCCTTTATGCCGGTACCTCTGAGAATGTTCAGGAAAAGAGTTTCCACGCTGTCATTCCGATTATGGGCCACGGCGAGAAGGTCGTATCCGAACTCATCCATCAGTTCCCCGAACCATCCGTAACGGAGTTCCCGGGCAGCCATCTCCACCGAAACGGAGTGTTCCCGGGCATATCCCGCCGTATCGAACCGGACAGTATGAAATTTCAGTCCATGCTCCTCGGCCCATCCCCTTACCAGCCGCTCATCAGCATCGCTTTCATCCCCGCGAAGCGAAAAATTCACGTGGGCGACGGCGAACCGGGGGTGCTGGGAGGAGCGCAGGAAAAGATCTGCCATACACATCGAATCCACCCCGCCGCTCACGGCCAACAGATACCGGTGACCGAGAACAGATCCTCCGGAAAGAGTTCTGAGCGCAGATTCGAAGGAAGCGGGAAGCATCGGAACTATTTCTTATACGACCCGAACGTATAGGTGAATCCTACTCCTCCTATCTCCTTGAACTGGACTTTCGAGCATTTCTCCCCCGCCGAATTGGCTATCTTCACATTGTCATCGTAGATGAGGTTGGTGCGCAGGGTGAGGGTCAGATATTTGATGAGTTGGATAGAAGCGGAGAGATCCCAGGACACCTGGATATTCTGCGGATTCTTGAGATAGTTGGAGAACAGTGACAACTGTGTACTTATGTTGAAAGTCTGGTACGTATATTTGAAATCGAGTTTCAGCTGGGCACCCAGCTGAGTCCTGACGGCTTCGTCCTTCTTGTTACCGAAACTGACACGAATCGCGGAATCACTCGGAGCCACGATGACGAAACTTCCGGTGAGAGGAGATATATATATCGAAAGACACTGGAAAGGCTTGTAATCGAGACCGGCACCGATATTCAGATACGCAGGAGCCAGAAAATTCGATATCATATCCTTTTTATCGCCGCCATAATTATGACCGGGACTGACCTGGGTTTTGAAATAGAACAATCCGGAGGCATACAGCCTGTCGCTGATGAGATGTCCCATCTTGGAGTCCAGCTGAAGCCGGTCGTCACTCTTTCTGAAGGGATTTTTCTCATCGTCACCGAAAGTGTATGTAAAACCGTAGCCGAACTGCGCACGGTTCTCCCACACGAACTTTTTCTTCGCGTAATTCGCATTGGCGTCCACATAGCCGTTAAGCGTCGTGTTGCTGTTACCGCCGGCCGTCCAGTTCACCAGGGCCGTCTGGGAAAAAGACACCTGAGTCAGGATACCCTTCGTCCAATAGGTAGGTTTCGGAGCAGGAGCGGGATCCTGGGATACAGGATTATCCACCAGGCTCTCGGCCAGATCCCTTGAGATGTCCTTGGATGTCCTCTTCGTATCGTCCTGAGCAGATACAGGAACGGAGAGCATAATACATAGGATTGATGCCAACAAATAGGCTAAACATCTATTTTTCATATTCTTCCGTATTTAATACATCGTCTGAATCATATTTGAAACCAAGTCTCTTGGC
>DCIQ01000022.1:1571-2367 GCA_002317435.1 Bacteroidales bacterium UBA1722
GAATCTATCTTCGAATTCATCTGTTCCACCGTGGCGCACTTGACCATGTCGAACGGAGGAACGAGAAGATCGAAAGAGAGAGTATAGCGGACAGCGGATTCTATGATGGCCTTGATCTCATCCCTGCCCAGGATACCCTCCCCGAACTGTGCCGTCATCTGTCTCTTCTGCCTCTTCCCCTCCACGAAAAAAGCCCTCTCGCGGTTCACGAAGATTCTTGCCACCAGATACCCGACGTCATCCGCTCTGTTGAACTTCATCGAGTCATACAGGAAATTATAGACACTGATTATACCGCAGTATGCATTCATGGGATCCTCCTTAACATATCTGTTTTTCCAGATGGAATGGTCCCTGTCGAACTGGAAAGTGTCCGTATGCATGCTGAAAATCAGCACATCGTCGGCGAACTTGAGTTCCGCTTCGAACTTGCCCCTGTCACGGTATTCCAGCCGGACCCTTCTGGGATTCACACCGGGAGTAACCTCGAGAATGTCATTCAAATCGTTGCTGATTTCACTGAGGACCTCCTTGAAATCATTGAACGCGGCGAGACACTGGTCGAACACCAGAGCCTTCATGGTAGATTTGACTGAAAGAGAATTGAGAATGTCTGATTGAATCTGTGTTATTTCCCCCCGCAAGTCTCCCGAGGGGTTCGGATGATCGTCCATATATGATTTGTATTGATAGTTGGTTTCTTGGAGCTACGGCATCAATATGCTCTTGCGAAAATTACTCTCTGATGGGAAGGCTTCCCCGTATAGATGCATTTCCCCTCTTCCTTTATCACATC
>DCIQ01000022.1:2480-2830 GCA_002317435.1 Bacteroidales bacterium UBA1722
TTCTCTATCTCCACCTTGAATTCTTCCCAGGTATCCACCTTTCTGGTCATAGCCGCCCGATAATCGAGAGCTTTCTGATATATGTTGGCCTGAATCTCATCCAGGAGATTCTTTATGTGGAGAGCCAGCCCTTCCCTGGAAGTCTCACCCTTCTCGCGGGTATCCCTTCTGGCGATCTCCACCACGCCCTTGTCGATGTCACGCTGCCCCACCGTCAGGCGGACAGGTACACCTTTGAGCTCCCATTCGGCGAATTTGAAACCGGAACGGACATTGTCCCTGTCATCTATTTTATATGAAATGCCGAGGGCGGAGAGTTCTTCTCCGATCTGACGGAAGTATGCCCTCAT
>DCIQ01000063.1 GCA_002317435.1 Bacteroidales bacterium UBA1722
ACAAGATGGCAGAGGCCAACAAGGCCTTCGCCCACTTCCGTTTCTAAAAACCTGTGTCGGGTTATAACTTCAATAGATGGCAAGAGATTTAAGATATACCAGAAACATCGGGATAATGGCCCATATCGATGCCGGAAAGACCACCACTTCCGAGCGTATACTCTTCTATACGGGTAAGACGCATAAGATCGGTGAGGTTCACGACGGCGCCGCTACCATGGACTGGATGGTCCAGGAGCAGGAGAGAGGTATCACCATTACTTCCGCGGCGACCACAGCTTTCTGGCATTATAGAGGGGAAGTTTACCAGATTAACCTGATAGATACTCCGGGTCACGTGGACTTTACCGTAGAGGTCGAGAGATCCCTGCGTGTCCTTGACGGTACTGTCGCCACATTCTGTGCGGTAGGCCGTGTACAGCCTCAGTCTGAAACCGTATGGCGTCAGGCTGACAAGTACAAAGTTCCCAAAATAGCGTATGTGAACAAAATGGACCGTGTGGGTGCCGATTTTCTCGCTGTCGTAAATGATATCCGCGAGAAATTGGGTGCCAATCCCGTTCCCATCTGTCTCCCCATAGGTGCTGAAGATAAGTTCGCGGGTATCGTCGATCTTATCTCCCTGAAGGCTATGGTTTACGATCAGGACAGCAAGGAATTGGTGAACTACGTGATTCAGGATGTTCCGGAAGATATGAAATCCGAAGTGGAGATGTGGAGAGGAAAACTTCTCGAGACTGTCGCCGAATTCGATGACGGGATTATGGAGAAGTTCTTCGTGGATCCGGACACCATCACCGAGGATGAAATCATCTCAGCGCTTCGGAAGGCCACCATCTCGATGAAGGCGGTTCCTGTATGCTGCGGTTCTTCATTCAAGAACAAAGGCGTGCAGTATCTGCTTGATTCCGTCATGAGATTCCTTCCCTGCCCGCTCGATGTGGAACACGTGACAGGTACCAATCCCAAGAATGATCGTCAGGAAGAGCGTCACGCGGATGCCGGTGAACCTTTCTGTGCTCTCGTATTCAAGATCGCCACTGACCCGTATGTGGGCCGTCTGGCTTTCCTGAGGGCATATTCCGGAAGGTTGGATTCCGGTACGTACGTGCTCAATACACGTACCGACAAGAAAGAACGTGTCGCACGCCTCTATCAGATGCATTCTAACAAGCAGAACCCCATCGACTTCGTCGAAGCCGGTGACATCTGCGCGGCAGTGGGATTCAAGGACCTTCGTACCGGAGATACCATCTGTGCGGAGACCGCTCCCATTACACTCGAATCGATGGTTTTCCCCGATCCTGTAATAGGTCTGGCCGTCGAACCCAAGACACAGAAAGATCTCGACAAACTGGGCATAGCCCTCGGTAAATTGTCCGAGGAAGATCCTACTTTCACAGTCCGTTCCGATCAGGAGACCGGTCAGACCATCATCAGCGGTATGGGTGAACTCCATCTGGAGATTATCGTGGACCGTCTGAAGAGGGAATTCGGCGTGGAGATAAATCAGGGTGCTCCTCAGGTTAATTATAAGGAAACTGTCAAAGGTACCGTAACTCACCGGGAAGTGTTCAAGAAACAGACCGGTGGCCGTGGTAAATTCGCTGACATCATCGTGGAGATAGGTCCTGCAGACGAAGGAGTCACCGGTCTCCAGTTCATTGATGAAGTGAAGGGTGGAAACGTTCCCCGCGAGTTCATCCCTGCAGTGGAGAAAGGATTCAAATCGGCTATGGCCAACGGTGTTCTCGCCGGATTTGAAGTTCCTTCACTGAAGGTCACTCTGAAGGACGGTTCCTTCCATCCCGTCGATTCCGACCAGTTGTCTTTCGAGATCTGCGCGAGACTCGCATTCCGTCACGCACTCGTAAAAGCATCCCCTGTTCTTCTGGAACCCATTATGGCTCTCGAGGTGGTTACCCCCGAAGACTATATGGGTGATGTGATAGGCGACCTGAACAAGCGTCGCGGACAGGTGAACAATATGGATGCGCGCGGTAATGCCCGTATCATCAAAGCTATCGTACCGCTCTCCGAACAGTTCGGTTACGTAACTGTACTGAGAACGCTCACATCGGGTCGTGCCACCAGTACTATGGAATTCTCCCATTACTCGGAACTCCCCGCCAATCTCGCCAAGGAGATTATCGAGAAGTCCGGCGGTGCACGCCATTTCGATGACGAGGAATAATATATGAAATATAAAAATCAATAATATGAGCCAGAAAATCAGAATCAAATTAAAATCTTACGATCACGCTCTCGTGGACAAGTCTGCAGACAAGATCGTCAAGACGGTAAAGGCTACAGGTGCTGTGGTGAACGGTCCTATTCCCCTTCCCACTGACAAGAAGATTTTTACCGTCAACCGCTCTACCTTCGTGAACAAGAAATCACGCGAACAGTTTGAACTGAACTCATTCCGTCGTCTGCTCGACATTTACAGTTCCACTCCCGCTACTGTAGATGCACTGATGAAGCTTGAGCTCCCCAGCGGTGTCGCGGTAGAGATTAAAGTTTGATAGTTCGATTTGAATTATCACATATAATTCCTATCTTTGCAGTCCGTCACTAGACGAGCTTTCGAAGATAGTGATTAGGACCCGTAGCTCAGTCGGTTAGCAGCACCTGACTCATAATCAGGGGGTCACTGGTTCAAGCCCAGTCGGGTCCACTTCTTAAAATCAAGCACTTACGATGATGTAGGTGCTTTTCTTTTTGCCCATTCGGGAAACATAATCAAGAGAGTTTGCTTTTATCCTATGAAAAGTGCGCGGGAAAATTTGGAAATGAAAAAATAGTCATTACCTTTGCAGCGATCGAAAGGACCGACTATCCTATATACATACTTGAGACCTTGTGTGGGTTTATTGTGTATTATAGTCAAAGATATATTTTACTACAACTGAATGTATTATGACGTTTTTAATTTTATGCGGAATTTTTAGGCTGATGTACCACCGCAATCGCTTGACTGCCGACTCAGGCAGATAACCCATCTACATGCCCCCTGTTCTGCCGATAGTATGGGGGACAGGTAGTTTCCGAACTTTTCATCGGAGTATATTTCATTTTAGTTGTAATCAACTTGCCCGCTGTGAAGCACGCAAGCAGTCTTCGGTAGAACCAACCCGGTTTTACCGAAGATTTGTTTTAATCTGTTCTCAAAATTTTTTATTGCTTACGAAAAACGGCTGAAGCCATATATGACTTCAGCCGTGTAGCATATTGATTACAGTGCCTGTTATTCTGCGTCTGCGGCAGCCTGGGCGGCGCGTGCGTTGTCCAGACTGATCTTTACGCTTTCGAACGGAGTATAGCCCTCTGCAAAGGCTTCCTGCTCGATAATCTGGTATTCCATACCTGCCAGGTCGGCCTGCTTGTAGAGAGCTGTGAAATCGATTTCACCGGATGCCCCTACTTCAAGTCTGTCTTTTACGTGGAAAGCTTTGAAACGGCCCGGATATTTCTGGAAATATTCCACGGCATCACAGCCGCCTTCCTTAATCCAGTAGAGGTCAAGTTCGAAGAATACCTTGGCGGGATCAGTATGGGTCACCATATAGTCATACATGCGGATCTGACCATCTTCCGTGTCGAATATGGTCAGGAATTCTCCGCTGTGGTTATGATAACCGAACTGCATACCTTCGGCGGCGCACATCTCACCTACCTGATTGAACAGGTCACAATACTTTTGGAGTCCTTCGGGAGAGGCGTATGCGTTCCCCGACATACCGGGACATACGATGTACTTGCAGCCGGCTGCCTTATGGTCTGCCACCGCCTTGGTCCACCATGCCGTACATTCTTCCGCAGAGGCTTCGTTGGGGTCGGGACCTCCGATATGGGAAGAGATGAAATTCAGTTTGTTGGCTGTGCAAAGTGCAGCGAAATCTGCGGGAGCCATTCCGTAGAAGGTGCCTGCTTCACTGTTATAATTGGCGGCTTCCACAGTGTTGTAACCCATGGCGCCCACCTTTTCGATGGACCCCTTGGCGTCCTTGTCCATCTCACCTCTTATAGAGTAGAGCTGGAGGCCTATCTGATGCTTGAGGTCAAGTTCTTTTTCCACGGGAGCGGCGCAACCTGTCAAAAAGGCTGCAGCCATGACTGTGGCTGCAGCGATAATGGTGTTCTTCATCATGATTATTCGAGAACTTTGATTCTCAGATTACGATACCATACGTCATCTCCGTGGTCCTGAAGTCCGATATAACCTTCATGGTTATCGCCACCGCAGTTTATGAGCAGATCGTATGCCTGGGGCCAGTCTTCGTGGTTGAATTTGCTCTTGTCGAGAAGTTCCTGCCACTGAGGAGTCCAGAGGTGATATTCGAGGACTTTCTTGTCATTCTGGAAGTGAACCACGGTGCCTTTGTAAACGACGATTTTACCTGTGTTCCATTCACCATAGGGCTTTGAGTTCTGGGGATCGGCGGGAATCATGTCGTAGAGGGAAGCGGATTTGCGGTTACCGTTCTCACCGAGGAATGAATCGGGATGGTTCTCGTTGTCGAGAATCTGATATTCGGGAGCGGAGATGTAGATGGGAGCGCCTTCCACTTCCTGACCGAGATAGAATACTCCCGAGTTGGAGCCCTTGGCTACTTTCCATTCGAAAGTGAATTCGAAATTGGAGAATTTGGTGTCATAGATGATGTCTCCACCATTCTGGGCACCTGCCTCTCCGCGGCCTGAACCCTGGATATGGATGCATCCGTCATCGATAATCCATGCGCCCGGAATATCTTGTCCGTTATATGCGCGCCAGCCGGTGAAAGTCTCACCGTCGAACATTGATACAGAACCGTCGTCTGTAGATTTACATGATACCATGGCAGTCATGGCTGCAACAGCCAAAATAATAGTGATTTTTTTCATTTTTAGAATAATTGATGGTTATTAGAGTTTTTTGATACGTATATTTCTGAACCAGAGTTCGGAGCCGTGGCCGAGGAATCCTATGCGGCCGCTTTTGTTGAACAGGCCCGGATGTTCCTTGCCGTCATAAGTTCCGTTCGCTGTGGCTTCGCGGATGTTCCCGTCGTTGATTACGACACCGTTGACGGTAACCCGGATGTAGTCTCCTTTCACATATATCTCTTCGCAGTTCCATTCTCCGACAGGTTTCAGGGCGTCAGTCGTTTTGGCGGGGATGATGCCGTAAACCGAGCCGTGGTACTGATAATCCTTCAGCCAAGGCTGGTAAATCGGATTGTAATGGTCGAGAATCTGGATTTCCATTCCGTAGTATGCGGCGTCCTTTCCTTCTTCGCAGCGGATTCCGATACCGTTGTTGGCTCCTTCGGTGAGTTTGAATTCGAATCTGTAGATGAAGTCAGAATATTCTCCGTCGACGTAGAGGTTTCCGAACCCCTGACCGGTAGGGAGGACGTGGATAGTTCCTTCCTGAGTGGAATAGTCTATGAAGTTTCCTTTGAAACGGTGCATTGATGTGCCGTCGAAGAGGAGTTCGAATCCTTCCTTTTTCTCTTCTGCGGAAAGTTCCACGGGTGTCGTCTGCGGCAGTTCGCGGATGTAAAGGTTACGGAATGCCACGCGGCTTCCGTGGGCTTGGAGTTCTATCTGGTCCGCCATGGGAACGGGACTGTTCCGGTCCCAGTAATTTTCCAGGATTACGTTGTCCACCACTTTCACGCCGTTCAGCAGTACGGTCACACGTTCCCCGACCATCTTGATGTAGAAGGAGTTCCATTGGCCGAGCCTGTTGTCTGCGACACTGGACGGGGTGGAAGGGTTCTTTCCGTTGTTGTACAGGCCTCCGGAGCCGACCTGGGCACCTACGTCAGTGCGGGCGATATCCCATATCTGTACCTGTGGGGTTCCGCGGAGATAGATACCTGCGTCCGGTTCCGCTCCGGAGGGATCAAGCATCCAATCCACATACATTTCGAAGTCTCCGTAGTTCTTCGCGGTGCAGAGATTGTCGAATCCTTTCCCTTCATATACTATGCATCCGTCTTCCACTTTCCAGTTCTCCCGCATCCTCTTGTCCGCCTCTTTCTGAGCCTGGGCCATCGCCTTCGGTGTCATTTTGCCTCTGGCAACAGGGTCCTTCACGAGACCTTTCCATCCGTTGAGGGTAGCGCCGTCGAACATGGAGACGAATCCGTCGGAAACGGGGATCTCGGAGAGATGCTTGCGTACGGCGGTGATTTCATATTCCGAATCGGGACCTTCGAGAACCTCTGCCACACGGTTCAGCAGGGCGGTTATTTCGATACCATAGTATTCCGGATGCCCCAGGGCGATTTTCATCACCGCTCTGGCCGCCGTCTGCTGCAGTGCGGGCTCTTCGATATACTGCCCGGCGAATATGATACCCAGGAATTCGCCTGTATCGCCGATTCCCGAAAGAATTCTGCAGCGCTGTGCGTCAGTTCCCGCCAGACTCATAGCTCTCCTATACAGGAGAAGGGACTGGGCTCCGGGTATATCGGCTTCTCCTATCATATCGGCAAGCCGTGAAAAGGCCATTTCGAACAGCCCGGGTTTCGAACCGTATTCTCCGCACAGGTCGTAAAGCTGCTCCATGTCGGCTGTCTTGATGATGATCGGTACGTAGCGGTCCTTTACCTCAGCTTCCGCCGAGTTCCTGCGGGAGACCAGAATATTGTTCCGCGTCATGGCGTCCTGGGAGGACAATGCGCTCAGAACGGCATCTCCTGCCTGACTGAGGTGGGATGCGTCGCATGTTTCAAGAATACCGTATAGAGTGTTCAGGTCGGTATACGAAACGACATTCTTCAGCGCGGCATAGGCCGCATCCGAGATCCCGGCATCATCGGAAGCGAGGGCATTGAAGACCAATGCCCGGTTCTCAAGGCTGTTGCGTTGGGCGACAAGGTTCAGTATGGCGGCTTTTCCTGCGGAAGTCGCTTCGCCGTAATATTTGGCGGCTTCTTCGGCTACGGGGCCTCCGGCGCTCCTGAGACACTTTTCACAGATGCCCACGATCCGGTCGTCATCACTGGTGAGCAGAGACGAGAGTTTTTTCATGCCCGCCTCCGATTTTATCTTGACAAGTGCCCATGCGGCGGTGCTGAAGGTCTCCTTGTCATCTGTATCGAGATATTTCAGCAGTGTGTTTTCATTGGAGATGTCGCGATTCTCTCCGAACCACCACAGTATGTCCCTGACGGTTTCGGGGGAGAACTTGGGCAGAGCTTCAGTGAACGCCCGGCAGTAGTGCTCCTTGGAATGGGAAGGGGCCTTGGAGATGGCGTTCAGCACACCGAAACCTGACTTGCGGTCCATCGCGGCGAATTCCCTGACCGTTTTTTTGGCCAGCTTCTGCATGGACTTTTCTGCTTCCTTGGGGGAGACTGCCTTGGCCGCAAATGTGGTGAAAGTGTTTTCCCAGGTATTGGATGAAGTGACGGCACCGAGTCTGCGGAGTTGCTTTTCATAAAATCCGCGCAGGTCTCCGTCGGGCTCGGGCATATTCAGAATCCTGTCATAGGCATCCTGGAAAGCGTTTTTGATGATTTCGCGTTTCGTCGGATCGAAGGATTCCGCGCTGGCATAGGCAGCCAGGCCGTCGAGTGCATATTCGGCCGGTATCATGCCGGCATCTTTCTTCTCCAGGGTGATTATGAGCATGTTCACTCCTTCTTCTCCGGTGGAGACGATATCTTCCATCAGGCGGGTATAGAGTTCCTGATTCCGGGCGGGCAACTGGTTGAGCGCGTCCACTATGACGGTGGATGCCGCTCTGTTGACGGGCTGCTGGGCTGAAGATATTGCCGGAGGCAATATCAGCGAGATGAGCAGCAGGCATCGTATCAGTGTATGTCGTATTTTCATCGTATTGTGTGTCGGGGTTAGAGTTCTATTTTCCAGGGTGCGCGCATCGGCTGGTCCATCAGCCTGTTCGCCGCATCATCACCGATGAACGTGAGCCGGTCCGAGTCAAAGTGCAGCGTGCGGTTCAGCTGGAGGGCGACGGCACCGATGTTCACGAGGGTGCAGCTGCGGAATCCATTGGACTCGTTGAGGGCGAATTTGTGGCGGGTCTTCACGCAGTCGATGAAATCGGTCTCCTGCGGGAGCGGATCGGGATATTTGGCGAGCTTGCTCTGCCAGTCGGGGATGTCGCAGACGAAATTGTTATAGACGTTCCCTTTCGGACCTGCTATGTAGGGAGTGTCGGTTTTTCCGAAATCTCCTCCCCAAAGGACTATCTTGCATCCGTCGGCATAG
>DCIQ01000128.1 GCA_002317435.1 Bacteroidales bacterium UBA1722
TCGCCAGATTTTATGTACGTTTGTAGCTGGAAATTAAGAACCATAATGGATACGGCCCTCCTTCATAATGTACCCGACCTCTCACCACAGGCGCTCGGCCTCCCTGAAGACGCTGTGAGCAAAAGAATCTGCGTAGGTCTGTCCGGAGGAGTGGATTCCTCCGTAGCCGCCCTGCTGCTGAAAGAGGCCGGATATGATGTCTTCGCCCTGTTCATGCAGAACTGGCACGATATCACCGGCACCCTCCACGGCGAGTGCGAGTGGGAGGAGGACCGCAGGGTAGCGGAAATGGTAGCCCGCAGGATAGGCATCCCGTTCCATTTCGTGGACCTGTCCGACATCTACCGCCGGCAGGTGGTGGACTATATGTTCGGCGAATACGCCAGGGGGAGGACCCCGAACCCAGACGTGATGTGCAACTCGAAAATAAAGTTCGCCGCATTCCTGCAGGCAGCCCGTGACCTCGGAGCCGAATATGTCGCCACGGGGCACTATTGCCGCAAGGCTGTCACAAAAGAAGGAATGTACCGCATACTGGCGGGGAACGACCGGAACAAGGACCAGTCCTATTTCCTATGCCAACTCACCCAGGAGCAGCTCTCCCGTGCACTCTTCCCCATCGGAGAGATAGTCAAGCCCGAGGTCCGGCGCCTGGCCCGTGAGGGAGGACTTCCCAGTGCCGACAAGAAGGACTCGCAGGGCATCTGCTTCGTCGGAAAAGTGGACCTTCCCGTGTTCCTCCAGCAGAAATTGAAAGCCCGCCGCGGGCAGGTGGTGGAGATATTCCCCGAATTCTACGACACTCTGGACGGGATACCCCGGCTACGGAAGAGGGCTCAGCCTCACCGAAGAGGAACACCGCGCCGGAGAAGACATAATTTTTCATACTGCCTCCGGCAATGGCGGCGGCGCCATCCCCTCCGGAACACTCACACAGCCGGAACTTGAAGCCCTGGCATCCGTCTACCGCTACTCCCCCTCCGACGGAAAAGTCATCGGAGAACACATAGGCGCCCAATATTATACCATCGGGCAGCGGAAAGGGCTGAATATAGGCGGACATAAGGACCATATCTTCATCATCAGCATCGACATCGATACGAACACCATATACGTGGGAGAAGGGCATCACCACCCCGGACTGCTGCGCAAGGCTCTGGCCATAGCGGATGACGAAATCCACTGGATCCGTCCGGACCTGCAGATGGAAAATGGGGAGAGCCGGGAATATCTGGTCCGCATCAGATACCGCCAGCCTCTGCAGAAAGCGGTCCTGTACCGGATGCATGACGTTCTCTACATAGTTTTCGAAGAGCACCAGAGAGGCATCTCATCCGGACAGTTCGCGGTATGGTACGACACCTCGGGCGAGATGATCGGCAGCGGGGTTATCAGGTAAATTGTTTTTATGTACATTTGCGACGATGAAAAAGACATATGATACGATTATAGTCCTGATTTGGGTCATGCTCTCCGCCGTCTCCTGCGAAATGCCGGGGTCAGGATCGGGAGGAGTCGAAGGGACAGTGCGCGAAAGCGTCTCCGGTGCTCCCGTCGAAGGGGTACGGGTCAGATATGCCGATACGACGATACTTACCGGCCCTGACGGGTATTACGCTTTCAATTCACTCCCGGAAGGACTGCAGGGCATCACTTTCACCAAGATGGGATTCGAGAAGACGGTCTCCAGAATATCGGTCCAGAGGGACAAGATGACGGAACACGATGTAGAAATCTCTGTCATGAGGACAGGATGGGCTGTCGGGGCCGTGGATACCGAATTCGGAACCATCTTCTATACCGAAGACGCAGGAAAGAACTGGAAAAGGCAGGGGAACCGGAACTCTGTCATGGAATCCGACCTGTTCGCCGTATGTGCCGTGAACAGGAAAGTCTGCTGGGCGGCCGGGGATACCGTATACAGCGACCAGTCGGGGCTTATCGAATTCAACATCCTGAAAACGTCCGATGCCGGAAACACGTGGAGACGGCAGGGACGGAGCGTATCGGACATAGCCATCCCTCTCCCCATAATAGCCATCTGTGCCATGGATACCTCCACTGTCTGGGCGGCCACAGCCGGGAATATCATCCTCAAGGGTGCTTCCGGCGGAAATTCCTGGAAAAAATGTCTCCAGTCCGATGTCACGGCCTTATTTCAGGCCATATCCACACCTGATGCCAAGCATATATGGGCGGCGGGCGTTCCCTCCGGTCCATACCTGTATATGGAATTCTCCGAAGACGGAGGGGATTCCTGGTCATCCGTGAAAATAGACGGACTCACCGGAACGGACACAGTCTATGACATCAGTGCGACGGATTCCGCATCACTCTATATTTCCGGAACGTTCGGTGTCCTGTACTCATCCGACAAAGGCCGCACCTGGAAGTCTGTCCTGAAAACGTCCGACGATGTCATCGGCGTCACCGCCCTCGGTTCTTTCGACGCATGGACAGGAACTCTGGACGGAAACATCTTCTATACGCACGACGGTTTCGCACAGTCCCAAAAGGCAGATATCCGGACAGACCTGTCCGACATCTCCATCAACTGCGTTTCCATGATCGGAGATGCCGCAGAAGGTGCGGCTACATTCATCTCCCGGGAAAGCGCCGCTCCGGGAGGTCTGCTGTATACGGACGACGAAGGACATACCTGGAGAGAACCGGAATCCGTTCCATACAAAGCAGTTCTGTGGGAAGTATCATTCGCGGGTTCGCGCCACTGATCAAGGTATCGCAATGAACACCACCGAAAAGAAAACCATCGCACTGATATACGACTTCGACGGGACGCTTTCCCCGTCGAACATGCAGGAATACGGACTGATACAGGCCTTCGGCTCGGAGCCGTCCGGTTTCTGGCAGAAATGCGAGGATCTGGCAGTCAGCAGTGACGCTTCCGAAATATTATGCTACATGAAGCAGATGACAGACGAGGCCGCTGAAGCAGGCATTGTCCTCACGAGAGAGAGATTCAGGGAATTCGGCCGGAATGTAGAACTCTATCCGGGTGTGGCGGAATGGTTCTCCCTCATAAATGAATACGGATCCGCTCTGGACCTGAACATCGTCCACTACATAAACAGTTCCGGACTCACGGAGATAATAGAAGGCACCCCCATCTGCACACAATTCGCGAAAGTCTTCGCCTGCAAGTTCCTCTACGACTCTGAAGGCATCGCCCGATGGCCGGGTGTGGCGATAGACTACACGGGGAAGACACAATTCCTTTTCAAGATAAATAAAGGCATACACGAAATCTATGACCACCGGAAGATAAACCGATACATCCCAGAAAAGGACCGCCCCGTTCCATTCAGCAGAATGATTTATTTCGGTGACGGAGCGACCGACATTCCCTGCATGAAACTGGTAAAGCAGTACGGAGGTCACAGCATAGCCGTCTATAATCCGGACGGCACTCATAAGGAAATGTCCGAAAGACTCCTGGTCGAAAACCGCGTGCACTACGCCTGCCCCGCCGATTACAGGCAGAACAGCATAATATACCGCGTAGTCACCAGAATCATCGACAAAATCAGAACCGATTTGGATCTGGAGGAATTCCAGACATCATAGAAGCACCGTCGCCTGTTTTCGAGAAAGTCCCGCGATGAAGTTCATGCCGTCATCACGGGCTGAGTCAGCAACGTTGTTTCCGCTCCCGGCGGATGACAACCCGATTCTTTTTTATTCAAGTCCGCACTCGCGGAACTTGAGTCATCTATCAATCAATTGTGAGAGTAAGCGTCTTCGGTCGTGAAACGAGATGACCGTATGCGGAACATCCTCTTACATAACCGCTGCAAAGTTCTACAAAAAATTCATAATTTACAAATATTTTGTAAAAATTTACAAATGCTTTTTCTCAACTTTTCTAGCCCTCTCCCGAGCCGCATAGGCCCGAGCATATGCACGTCCATTCGCCAGATGTTGCGAATATGTGGTGGCGAAATTGTGGGTGCCGTCGAATTCCGGTTTGGCGGCGAAATAGAGATAATCTGTCTTCGCATAATTCAGGACAGCATCTATGGCAGCTACCGTGGGTACGGCTATAGGTCCGGGAGGAAGACCCGGATAGAGGTATGTATTATACGGTGAATCGAAGGAGAGATGGCGACTCAGCACACGTCTGATTCCCGGTTCCGTATCCAGATGGGCATAGATCACCGTAGGACAAGCCTGGAGTTTCATCCCTTTCTTCAGCCTGTTCATATAGACACCGGCTATCACGGGCATCTCCTCAGTGTTGTTGGTTTCGCCGATTACTATGGATGCCAGCGTCATAACCTGATTTCTGTCGAAATGCATCGCTTCCGCCTTCATGCAGCGTTCCTTATTCCAGAAACGGTCATATTCCTTTTTCATCCTCAAAACTATTTTTCTGGGGGAAGCGGTCCAGTACATCTCATAAGTGTCCGGGATGAACATTCCTATGAATGTGCGTTCATCGAAGCCGAGACTGTCCATAAGAGCCTTGTCACTGAGCACGGCGGCGAATCCGGCGGAATCCGCTTCGAAAGAGTCTCCCAGAAGAGAAGCCAGACGGGGCAGTGTCTTGACATAACCTCTGAACTTGAATTTAATGGGCGTTTCCCAGTTGCAGACCAGAGTACGTGCCACCTGCCGGTTCGACATCCCCTTCTTCAGGAGATAGTGGCCGGGTTTGAAATTCCGAATATTCTCCTTCCCGGCGGCCCTCACGAAACTTTTCCAGTTTTCCACCGCTCCGCTGGCCGAAATCGAATCCATCAGACGCTCACAGGTATAATCCCCATAAACATACAGTTCCGCCGTCTTCTTTATATTAGGTTTCCTGAATGTAATGTAATAATACCCTCCGGCAGCGGCACACGCGACCAGCAGCACCCCGAAGATCACCGACAAGATTACTAGAAGTTTCCGTATTTTCATTTCATTTTCTTTCTTTTGCAGAGGAGCACATTCTCCCCCTCGGCGGGAATGTCTCCCTCTTTTACACCGTTGTATCTAT
>DCIQ01000170.1 GCA_002317435.1 Bacteroidales bacterium UBA1722
CCGGCAACGGAACTTAATGCCAAGAGGAATTTGTCCACAGATGTGGCTTCAGCGAACAGACGGTCATTCTGCTTGTCCCTCTCCATATTGATTTCAATATAGTTGGAGAACAATTTCTGCCCGATGTGCCTGATGATGTACGATTTGCCAATCTGACGGGCTCCGTCCACAACGAGCATTTTATTGCTCGCGCTTTTTAGATGACTTTCTATCTTGCTGGCAATCTTGCGCTTAAGCATAATATTTACATTTATTCCCAATAGTTATTTGAACAAAAATACATTTATTCTTCCAAATGTGTGTAAATACACTACATTTTTTCTTGAAAATAGTTTGAGATGTTCATTGGAATTCGGCAATATTTGCGATTATTGCCAATAATATTCCATATCTGCACCCAGAGTGAACGGGTATCACCGGAATCACTGAACGGGTATCGACCGGAAAACATACCCCGAGTTCCGGGAACAAATTGGGAACAAGAAAATTAAAAACCCCGCTACAGCTATCTGTAACGGGGCTTATCGTGACTTCTACAGGCTCCCGATGAGATATTCCGCGATCTGGACGGCGTTGGTGGCCGCCCCCTTGCGGAGGTTGTCGCTGACCACCCACAGGTTCAGTCCGTTGGGCACGGAAGTGTCTCTCCTGAGACGGCCCACGAAGGTCTCGTCCTTCCCGGCGGCATAGAGCGGCAGGGGATAGAGGTTCGAGGCGGGGTCGTCCTGCAGGACTATGCCGGGAGCGCTTTCCAGCGCAGCCCTGATGTCTTTCATATCGAACGGCCTGGTGAATTCGACGTTCACCGATTCCGAATGTCCGCCCCTGACGGGTACGCGCACGCAGGTGGCGCTCACTCCGATGGAGTAGTCATCGAATATCTTATGTGTCTCGTTCACCATCTTCATCTCCTCTTTGGTGTATCCGTCTTCGAGGAATGAATCGATGTGGGGGAGAACGTTGAGATCTATGGGATGGGGATATGCCTTCGGCAATAAGGCCTTCTCCAGAGGTTCGGCGCAGGCGTCACCGCAGTCCCCTCCGGCATCAGACGCTCCGGCCGTTTCAGCGCAGCGGGAGGAATCGAGGGCTCTTTCGCGTTCGAGCTGGGCGATGCCTTTCATTCCGGAACCGGTGACGGACTGGTAGGTGGAGACCACGATACGCTTTATTCCGTATTTCTGGTGGAGGGGCCACAGGGCCACGAGCATCTGTATCGTGGAGCAGTTGGGGTTAGCTATGATGTGGTCTTCCGGTGTCAGGACTCCGGCGTTGATTTCGGGGACGACAAGTTTCTTGGTGGGGTCCATCCTCCAGCAGGAGGAGTTGTCTATCACATAGATGCCGGCGGCGGCGAATACGGGAGCCCACTGCTTCGAGACGGACGCTCCCGCCGAGAAGAGTGCTATGTCCGGGCGGCGGTCCACCGCTTCCTGAAGTGACACCACTGTCCATTCTCCGCGGCAGGTCACTGTTTTCCCGACTGATTTTTCTGATGCCGCGGGGATTATTTCACTGAAGGGGAAGTTCCTTTCTGCGAGGACTTCCAGCATTTTGCCGCCTACCAGACCTGTGGCTCCGACGACTGCTACTTTATATTGTTTCATGATGACTGAAATGCCGATAACTTTTTTGTTATGTGATTAACCGATTATGCCGCGCCAGAGGCCGGATGCGGTGATGAACCCGCCTGCGCCTGCGCCGCTGATGAGTATGGGAGAGGGATATTCCCGGGTCGATATGGTGACTGCGGAATCCGTACCGGTGAACTGATGGAACGGATGGGACGGAGTGATGGCCCTCAGACCGACGGATACCCGGCCGTCACGGATGACGGCTGTGTAGCGGAGCTTGGCTTCGCCTGCGATGCCTTGTTCCGCACTGATTCGTGTGGCCAGGCCGTGGAAATATTCTTCGTTCTTCTCCACCGATGCGTAGAAGGCTTCTACGGTGGGGGCGTCGATGCACTCCTGCGGGAGGAATCCGGAGATCTCTATGTCGGAAGCTTCGAGTTCCATGCCGGTCTCGCGGGCGAGAATGAGGGCTTTGCGCGTCACGTCGGTGCCGCAGAGGTCGGTTCTGGGATCGGGTTCGGTGTAGCCGCGGCGGGCGGCTTCGCGGATGATGTCTGCGAAGGAGGCGGAGCCGTTATTGCCGTAGGCGGAGAAAATAAAATTCAGGGAGCCGGATACCATCGCTTCGATTCCGGTTACGGAGTCTCCGCTGGCGATTATCTGCCGGACGGTGGGGATTATGGGGAGGGCGGCGCCTACGTTGGTGTCATAGACGAATCTGGCTCCCGTAGCGCGGGCGGCTTCCCGGCAGGCACGGTAGAGCGCCGTGGAGGATGAGTTCGCTATTTTGTCGCAGGTCACTATGCCTATGCCTGAATTCAGGATTTCGGGGTAATGGTCGGAGATGTTCCTGTCGGAGGTGCAGTCCACGAAGATGGAATCGGGGAAGCCCATGTCTGCGGCGCTGCGGATGAATTTCAGGAAGTCAAGAGGTTCGCCTTCCTGATTTATTTTCTCCCTCATTATGTCGCGGGCGGTATTTTCGGGGAACAGGCCGCTCATGAGATTGCTCTGGGCCAGAAGCATCTTCCGGCTGTTGCACAGACCGTTTACCACCACTTTCAGATTCCTTGTGCTCAAGAGCGTCTCCTTCTGCCGGGCGATGATGCCGAGCAGCGAGCCGCCGACGTTTCCGCAGCCGGCGAGGAACAGATGCACCGTCCGGAACGTTTCGCCGAAGAATTCGCGATGGACCGCCTTGATGGCGGCTTTCACGTCAGAGGTGGAGACCACGGCGGAGACGTTTCTTTCGGACGAACCCTGTGCTATGGCGCGGATTTTTATCCCGTCGTGACCGAGAGCCTCGAACATCCTTCCCGAGGTGCCGGACTGGTTCTTCACGTCGTCTCCCACCAGAGAGATGATGGAGTATCCCTTTTCCACTTTCAGGGGCTGTATCTTCCCGAGGGAGATTTCGTATGCGAACAGTTCATCCACCGCCTTCTTGGCCTTGGGGGCATCCTTCTCGTCGATGACCACCAGCATCGTGTGGACTGATGAAGCCTGGGTGATGAGTATAATGTTGATTCCGTTCTGGGCCAGTACGCTGAAAAGTCTGGAGGAGTATCCGGGGATGCCTACCATTCCGGGTCCTTCCATGGATATCAGGGCCATCCTGTCCGAGGAGGAGATGCCACGTACCAGAGAGCGGCTGTCAGGCGGATTCTGCTCTATGAGAGTCCCCGGTCCCTGGGGATCGAAGGTGTTCTTCACCAG
>DCIQ01000049.1:0-1192 GCA_002317435.1 Bacteroidales bacterium UBA1722
TGCCGGAGATTCTGTTCAGGATGAGGAGCTGCCTGAGGCGGAACCAGTTTCTGCATTTGTTGATTATGGCCGTGAGGAAGAGCCACCAGGAACTTGTGCCGAAGAGTACGCCGAGGATTATCACCGAGGAAAGTTCGGGGGAAGAAGATTCCACCCCTACGAACGTCATCATGCCGAGCATGAAGAGGAATGCTCCCGGGTTCGTTACCGTCATGAGATTCGCGGAGAAATAGTCGGCCCAGTAGCGCTTTTTTCTCCTGTCATAGCCGGCGCGGACTTTTTTAATCTGCTTTACCGGATTGGTGCGGAACACGAAAATTCCGAAGACGGCCACTATGATGCCCCCTATGAACATCACTTCGTATTGCTGATTCTTGATGAAGTCTTCTATGAAGGAGATGCCGAGCAGTGAGATGGCAGCGAAGAAAGTATCGCAAGTCGCGGCTCCGAACCCTGTCATGAGTCCGGAGGTGTGCCCCTTGCTGAGAGTCCTCTGGATACAGAGAACCGCTACAGGTCCCAAGGGTATCGATGCTCCAAGTCCCACTATTATGCCGCTGATAAAATCTGCTCCCATCAGTTTCCGTTAAAAAGCTGGCAAATATAATTATTTTTCCTTAGGAAATAGAATATTGAGTATCTCACCTACGGTGGCCGGGTTCAAATCTTTCCCGAGGATTTTATGCTCGCTGTCGAGCACGTAGATTCTGGGGAGTCCGTCCAGGTCGAATTTGTTTTTCATCCCGGACTTTCCTTTCCGGTCCCACACCTCTTTCCAGTTCGGCGTTCCCTCTGCGATGGTGGAGGGCCAGGTCTTGTCCGTACCGGTATAGATGGCCAGAAACGTAACGTCGGCATCTTTGTATTCTTCCGCCAGTTTCTTCATATCCGCGGTGGAAGCTTCGCAGACGGCACATCCTGTAGAGTAGAAATAGAGGATGGTGTATTTCGATGCAGTTCCCAGGATGTTGGACGGGGCTCCGTCGGGTGTGGCGAGGGAAAGGTCCGTGACAGTCCCGCCCAGCGGATTGAGACGGAAACGCCTTAAGGATTCGGCGGTCTGGGCGATGAATTCCTTTACGGTGCTGAAGTCAGCTCTCAGGGTGCTTCCGGAGGTTTCTCCTTCATCGGTGAAGGTTACACCCTCCCACATCGAAGGCATCTTGACGATGTATTCCTCGGCCAGATAGGC
>DCIQ01000049.1:1281-8221 GCA_002317435.1 Bacteroidales bacterium UBA1722
GGATTATCTTTCGAATCGTTGAAGAAGGTGTCTATCGCACTCGTGATTTTGGAAAAGTCCGGCTGGTCCGTCCCGTAAACTATAGGCTGGAATATGGGGTCGAATACGGTATCGTATTTTCCTGGCCGGTCGTTGTATATCGCGATGAGCTGTTCCACCGCCCTGGCTGTGAGTCCGCGCCCTATTATTATGTTGTTTCTGTCCAGAAGCAGCATCTGTGGAGTGGCGAGTACTCCGTACTTGTGGACGAAATCGGATTTCATATCGGGGTCCCAGACATCTACGATGGAGACCGCGGGACTCACCTGATATGTTTTTGCGGCTTCTGCGACCCAATTGACCCATTTTTCCCGGTCAGCCTGGGTATAAACTCTGTAGAGTGTCAGCCGGCAGCCTGAAAGTGTGGACAGATATTTCATCAGTGCAGGCATCTGGCGACGGCATACGGGGCAGGCATCTTCGTAGAAAAGGACCAGTTTGTAGTCACCGAGGCAGGTCAGCAGGGGGATGTTCACCCCCCGGATGTCGGGAAGTGTGAGTTCCGGGGCGGGAAGACCTATCAGCGAGGCGCGGTTCGTGTCCGCGTACAGCTTTATCATCATGTATTTGTCCCGGTCGGCAAGTTTTACGTTCCCGCTGAGGATATAGGTATCCGCTACATAGACTGCCAGTTCGTCATAGCCCATGATCTTGGACTTCTTGTAGTAGTCGAAGGTGGTTTCAGCTATGAATGCTTTTTGTTCCGGATTCTTGGCGGTGTTCATCAGCATATCCACCTTGGGTATTATTTCCGCGGGCCGGCCTCCGTCGAACATTCCCAGAATCAGGGTGATATCTTCGGTGGTGAGTGCGGTGGAATCGGATTTGGACACTGACTGGGCGGCCGAATGGTTCAGCACTGCTGCCAGAAGGATAAACGAGAGTATCAGTCGCTTCATTTCAAAACGGGTTCTTGTCGGTTCTTGAGATATTTCTTTATGTCGATGCCTTCGCAGATGAAACCCGAGGTGTCCCCACCATTTATGAGGATATCCCTGACTACTGTCGAAGAAACGAACGAATTCCCGCAGTCGGCGGGGAAAAATACGGTTTGTATGCTGTTGTCGAGCTGCTTGTTGGCCTGGGCTATGATGGTTTCGTTCTCGAAATCGGCGGTGGTGCGGACTCCGCGGACGATGATTCCCGCCCCGACTTCCCTGCAGAAGTCCACAGTCATCCCGGAGTAGCACGTCACCTCGATGTCCGCACCTTCTCCAATGAGGGGCGCGATGCTTTCCCGGATGATGTCCACCCGATCCCCGATGGAGAACATCCCCTTCTTGAGGTGGTTGTTGCCTACGGCAATAATGACTTTGTCGGAGATGCCGAGGGCGCGGCGGAGAATGTCCAGATGGCCTGTGGTGAAAGGATCGAACGATCCGGGGAAAACTGAAATTCGCATGTCGGAGTATGTTTTCGTGCGCAATGATTGCACAAAGTGCAAAAATACATAATTTAAATTTCGCAAGTGCGGAACTCGAGTATATAATCGACGGTCAAAAAGCGCCCCCGCCGGTTACGCCCATATGATGGGGGAGAGCCCTTCCCGGACCAGCACCTCGTTGGTCTTCGAGAAGTGGCGGCACCCGAAGAATGCCCCGCGGGCCAGGGGAGAGGGGTGTGCGGCCTCGAAAACCGTATGGCGGGAGGTATCTATGAGTTCCCTTTTGCCTCTGGCAAAATTTCCCCACAGGAGAAATACCAGACCGTCCCTGCGGTCGGACAATGTGCGGATCACCGCATCGGTGAATGTCTGCCAGCCTATGCGGGAGTGGGAAGTGGGCTGGCCGGCCCTTACCGTGAGTACGGCGTTCAGCAGGAACACTCCCTGCCTGGCCCAGTCCCTGAGGCTGCCGCCCTGCCGGAGGGGGACGCCCAGATCATCGGAAATCTCCTTATAGATGTTGATCAGGGATGGGGGAGGGGTGACCCCGTCGGGGACGGAGAAGGAAAGACCTTCTGCCTGCCCGGGGTTATGATACGGATCCTGTCCGATTATCACCACCTTTACCGAATTGAACGGAGTCAGTTCGAAAGCATTGAAAATCTTGGGGCCGGGAGGATAGATGGTGATTCCGGACTCTTTTTCCTGATGGAGAAAACTGACAAGGTGTCCGAAATAGGGCTTGTCGAATTCATCCTTCAGAACTTCCTTCCAGGAGTGTTCGATGCGTACTTCCATCACCCGAAAATGTATTTCAGCACTTCGTTGATGTCGTGGACATATACGAAGGAAAGTCCTTCCACGTACACCTGTTTGATGTCTTCTATATCCTTGCGATTCTCCTCCGACAGGATTATGGTGTGGATGCCGGCTCTCTTGGCGGCGAGAATCTTCTCCTTTATGCCTCCTACCGGCAGGACTTTTCCGCGGAGGGTCATTTCGCCTGTCATCGCTATCCCGCTGCGGACCATACGGCCGCCGAGGGCCGAAGCCATCGCACTGACCATGGTGATGCCTGCCGAAGGACCGTCTTTCGGAATGGCGCCTTCGGGGACGTGGATGTGGATGTCACGCTCCATGATCTCCTTGGTGGTCATGCCGATGACGGAGGGATGCGCCTTCAGATACTGGAACGCTATGGTAGCGGATTCCTTCATCACGTCACCCAGATTTCCTGTCATCGAAAGATTCCCCTTGCCTTCGCTGATGCTGCATTCCACGAAGAGGATTTCCCCGCCCATCTCCGTCCAGGCCAGGCCGGTCACTACGCCGGGAGCCTCGTTGCCTTTCTGCATGTCGTGAATATTGGTGGGGATACCGAGGAATTCGCGCACCAGTTCTGGGGTGACGGATATTTTCGACTCTTCCCCGGTGGCGATTTTGCGGGCGCTCACACGGGATATCTTGGCGATTTGCTTGTCCAGTCCGCGGACGCCGGATTCTCTGGTATATTCATCTATAACCTTTCTGACGGATGCTTGGCTGAAGCGGAGCTGGGACTTCTTCAGACCGTGGGCTTCAAGCTGCTTGGGGATGAGATATCCTTTCGCGATACTCTCCTTCTCTTCTGCCAGATAACCATTTACGGGTATCATCTCCATACGGTCTCTCAGAGCCGGGTGGATGGTGCTTATATTATTCGCGGTGGTGATGAAGAGCACCTTCGACAGATCATAGTCGATGTCGAGATAATTGTCGTGGAAGGTGTTGTTCTGTTCCGGGTCGAGAACTTCGAGCAGGGCATAGGAAGGGTCGCCCTTGAAATCCTGTGATATCTTATCTATCTCGTCCAGAACTATCACGGGATTCGAACTGCCCGCGCGCCGGATGTTTTCTATTATGCGGCCGGGCATGGCACCGATATAAGTCTTTCTGTGTCCCCGGATTTCCGATTCGTCGTGGAGACCTCCGAGAGATATCCTCTTGTACTGCCTTCCGATGGCTCTGGCTATCGATTTCCCGAGAGAAGTCTTGCCGACACCCGGAGGGCCGTAGAGGCACAGTATCGGAGACTTCATGTCTCCCTTCAGTTTCAGAACCGCCAGATACTCGATGATTCTTTCTTTTACGGTTTCCAGACCGAAATGATCCTTGTCGAGAACTTTCTGGGCATGCTTCAGGTCCAGATTGTCCTTCGTCGTACGGTTCCACGGCAGCTCTACCAGAAGTTTCACATACTGATACTGAATATTGTAATCGGGCGAGTTGGGATTCGTTCGCTCCAATTTTCTCAATTCGCTCTCGAAGGCTTCGGCGGCATAGTCCGGCCAGTCCTGTTCCATCGCTTTCTGGCGAAGTTCTTCGAAATCCTGGGACTCGTCCATGCCAAGTTCCTCCTGGATGGTGCGGAGCTGGTTGTTCAGGAAATATTCCCTCTGCTGCTGGTCCATTTCGGAACGGGCTTTCTGCTGGATGTCGTCCTTCAGCCTGAGAATCTCCAACTGCCTGTTCATCATTTCCAACAGTTTCATGGCACGTACTTTCACCTTGCTCTCCTTCAGAAGCTGAATCTTATCGAGAGGATTTTCTATCTCGATGCTGGATGCGATGAAGTTTATCATGAACTCGTCCCCTTCCAGATTCCTGATGGCGAACGAGGCCTCCTGTGGAAGTGACGGGGACAGTTTGATTATCTGCAGGGCAGTGTCCTTCAGCGATGCGGTCAGGGATTTCATGTCCTTGTCATCCTTCTTCGGATGAATCTCTTCGAGATAGGATACCTTCGCATATAAATAAGGTGTATCCGATACTTCTTCCACTATGGAAAATCTCTTGGCCCCCTGAAGGATGGCCGTGATGGTCCCGTCCGGCATCTCTATTATCTTGAGAATTCTGGCGAGGGTACCCGTTTCGTACAGGTCGATGATTCTGGGATCTTCGACCATCACGTCTCTCTGGGAGACTGCACCTATTATCCGGCTGGATTTATATGCGTCTTTGACCAGTTTTATGGATTTTTCCCGCCCCACGGTGAGAGGCATTACGGTGGAAGGGAAAAGAACTGCATTCCTGAGTGCCAGCACGGGAAGTATTTCAGGCAAGTCGTTCTCATTCAGTTTCTGCACGGTATCGATGCTCATCACCGGTACGATATTGACTTCGCCGCTTCCGATGTCTGATAAAAAATTCTTTTTCGCCATATATGTGACAATCTGTCAGTAATGATAGTGTATTAGCCCGTTGTCGGGCGCGGATATATGTTCAGTCAATCTTTATGCCAAAAAAAGCATTGTCCCCGATGATGTTTTCAAAAGGAATCCATGATGCACGGGGAGACAAAATTTTGAAGAAATATGTTTGGAAATCAGGAAAAAGAGTTATTTTTGCAGTCCTAAAAAACGTATAACCAAAATAATTCTGATATGACTAAAGCAGATATAGTGAACGAAGTGGCCAAGTCAACCGGTCTTGAGAAAATAGCAGTGCAGAACGTAGTAGAGGCCTTTATGGAGAGCGTAAAGGATTCCCTCGCAAAGGACAGGAACGTGTATCTTCGCGGATTTGGCAGTTTTGTAGTCAAGAAACGTGCGCAGAAGACGGCGAGAAACATTTCCAAGAATCAGACCATCACTATTCCTGAACACAGTATTCCTTCTTTCAAGCCTGCGAAGGTGTTTATGGCGAAAGTAAAATCAAACATCAAATAAATTATTAATCATTTACAGCTATGCCAAGCGGAAAAAAGAGAAAAAGACATAAAATGGCTACGCATAAACGTAAAAAACGTTTACGTAAGAACAGACATAAAAAGAGATAGTCTGAAAATGTAGCTTGCAGTAATCTAAAGCTAGTTCCTCCGTACAGCGTGAACTGCTTTAGATTTTTTATTGAAATATGGATAAAGATCTGATAATCGATGTAACCCCGGCGGAGATAACCATAGCGCTTCTCGAAGATCACCGTATCACGGAACTCAACAAGGAACGCAATGAGAGTCGCGGGGCGATGCTTGCGGATGTGTACCTTGGTAAGGTTAAAAAACTCATCCCTACTCTGAACGCCGCATTCGTGGATATCGGAGACGAGAAGGATGCCTTTATTCATTATCTGGATCTCGGTTTCAATTTCGAGGCGTTCGACACGTTCGCCAAACAGATGAATCCGAACAGGGATTTCAAGTCGTTCTATTCATCCATTCCTATCGGTTCCATTCTCGAAAAGGAAGGAAAGATAGAAAATGTCCTGAAGCCGGGACAGCCGATTATAGTCCAGATAGTGAAGGAGCCAATATCTACAAAAGGATCCCGTCTTACTGCCGAGATTTCGATAGCCGGACGTAATATCGTTCTTCTTCCGTTTACGGATAAGGTCAGCATCTCTCAGAAAATATCTTCCAAGGAAGAGAAGAAAAGACTGGAGAGGCTGATGTACAGCATTCTTCCACCGAATTACGGTGTGATAGTGCGTACTGCAGCAGAGGGCAAGATGGCTGCAGTGCTGGATTCCGAGCTGAAGGTTCTCATCAAGAGATGGGAGGATTCGTGGCCCAAGATAGCGGCCGGAAAGTTCCCGAAACTTCTTTTTACGGAGAACAGCAGAACCACTACCATACTCCGTGACCTCCTCAACGATACCTTTTCCAATATTTACGTGAACGATGCCCAGGTTTATGAGGAAGTCAAGAATTATATAGATATGATACTCCCCGAAAGGGAGAAGATCGTCAAGTTGTATAAGGGTGCGGAGCCGATTATGGATCACTTCGAAGTGAACCGCCAAATCAAATCGGCCTTCGGGAAGGTGGTTCCCATAAAGCAGGGGGCATACCTGGTGATAGAACACACCGAAGCACTTCATGTGGTGGACGTAAACAGCGGTACGCGTGTCAAAACGGGAAAAGATCAGGAACAGAATGCCTTTGACGTGAACTGTCATGCTGCGGACGAGATAGCCAGACAGTTGAAACTTCGTGATATGGGCGGTATAGTCATCGTCGATTTCATCGATATGGATAAGGCAGAGAACCGGGCCGCTCTTCTGAAGCATATGCAGGATCTCATGGCGGGTGACAGAGCCAAACATAACATTCTGCCCCTGACCAAATTCGGCCTGATGCAGATAACCCGTCAGCGGGTCCGTCCCGCTACGGAGATAGACACTCAGGAAACTTGTCCCATGTGCCATGGAACCGGGAAAATATCCTCTACCATAATAATAGATGAACCGATAGAACGGCAGTTGGCCTTCTATGTAAAGGAGAAGAAGATGAAATCCCTTCTTCTGAAGGTGAATCCTATTCTGGAGGCATATCTGACCAAGGGAATGTTCAATTCGTTCATAAGGAAGTGGAAGAAGAAATACGGATGTTCCATCAAAGTGGAGACAGACAGCGACAAGGGATTGATAGAATTCGAGTGGCTGACTGATAAAGGAGAAAAGTTGGCCTGAAACTGAGAAATCCGCAAACCGATTAAAACTCACTGGTTTGCGGATTTTTTATTCAATTTTTTCAAAAAT
>DCIQ01000188.1:0-3879 GCA_002317435.1 Bacteroidales bacterium UBA1722
TATGCCTGGTCAGACACTGAAACACTGCTGAATGCAGGAGACTGCTGCGCTGCCGCCACGGCAGCCTCGGCATATTTGACAGCCTTCTTCTCCTGAATGCCGGACACTGCTGTAAATGACAACACATACAGAGATGCCAGCGCCAATAATATAGCCACAAACTTGATGGCTCCTTTACTTTGCATATCGTTAGATTAAAAATTAGTTATTTCAATATTCCAAAAATAGGGGTACAAAATTACTGTTTTTTTCCAATATATGAAGTATTTGTAGTATTTTTGTTCAACTATTCAGTTATAAGATGCGATTGTTCAGACGTTTCATATCCATTTCATTTATCATCACCGCCTTACCCCTGGTCATGAAGGGACAGGAGGATTTGCTGGAAAAAGCCGGTTCATATCAAAGGGTATACCGTTTCGCCGAAGCCGCGGACCTGTACCGCGACGTGCTCGGGACCGTAACGGACACTGTCCTGAAATCACGCATAGAACAGCGGATACTGGTCTGCGAGAATGGCGGCAATTTCATGCATTATGCATCCCGACCGATAGTGTCGGCCAGAAAGAATGTCCCTGCAAACGACTTCTATCTATGGTTTCCGGAACTTGACGGAGGATGGGTGTCCATTCCGAATGCGCTGGTATCGAACAGGGGGAACAAATATATGTCGGCCACGTTCTTCCCGGAAGATCTCCAGAGAATAGTCTATTCCGTTCCTGACGAAACCGGACAATGGGATATCTATGAGGTCAGACGGATATCGGATACGCTGTGGTCGGAGCCATTGCCCGCAGGGCCGGAACTGAATACGCACGGTAATGAGATTCTCCCGGTCATCAGCGCGGACGGACAGAAACTATGGTTCGCCTCCGACGGTCTCCCCGGTCTGGGAGGGTACGATCTGTTCGTTTCCAGGTGGAACGAGAGCGAAAAGAAATGGGATGCCCCGGAAAATCTAGGTTTCCCCTATTCCTCCACTTCGGATGATGTCCTCTATATGGAATCCGCGGACAGCAAGTGGTCGGTTCTGGCTTCCACGAGAGACGCCGCCGAAGGGACAGTGAACATATACGCCCTCGAATTCTCCGCAAATCCCATAAAAACCCAACTCTCTGACGTATCCGAAATTCAAAAAACGGCACGGCTGGAACCGTCTGTCGCCGAAACACCGAAAAAGAAAGAAGTCTCCGTGGCCGGTGCATCCACCCGGACCGGAGAATATGCCGCTGCAGTCGCCGAAATGAAACGATTGCGAAGGGAGTATCAGAATATTCTCGAGGATCTGGAGAAAAACAGGCTTCTGTATGAAGGCAGTGAGGATGTGGCGCAGCAGAATGCCGCAGCACAGCAGATTCAGAGACTCGAGACGGAATCCCTGAAGGCCAAGATGAATCTGGACCAGTCCACCGCCAGGGTCAGGGAGGCTGAAATGGATTTCCTCAAAAAAGGGATAATGCCGCCCGTCATCGATGAAGATATGCCCAAGGAAGATGCGGAAGAGGAAAATCTCCATCCAGTCTATGCATTTACCCGGCATTCCCTCATAGATGCACCTCAGATAACCACCCTGGTTCCCGAGCCGGAATTCGATTTCGGATTCAGGATTCTTCCGAAATCGGAATTCGCCAAACCTCAAACCATTCCCGATGAGGGTATCTCATATCAGATTCAGCTTATGGTGCTCTCATCCGAGGCCGGTCCCGAAAAGTTCAAGGGCATCAGCCCCATTTTCGGGAACGTACTCGCCAGCGGAAAGATACAGTACTGCGCAGGACTGTTCAGAACATTCAGCGAAGCCAGTGCCGCCCTGCCGAAGGTCAAGAGCAAAGGATTCTCCTCCGCTTTCATAGTGGCCTTCGATTCGGGAAAGGCCACCAGTGTGAAGAATGCCCGCCTGAAGGAGAACAAGGCCGTGAAGGATGCCTCATTCAATGTCCTTATCTCGGGCTACACGGAAGGACTGCCACAGACGGCCAAGACCGTCATCAGTTCCACCTGTACCAAGGACATCGCCAAGTCGGCGTCAAATGGAAGAGTAGTATTCATCATCGGTCCCTTCAATTCGAAGGGCGAAGCGGAGACACTCATCTCAGCTCTCGAAGCGGTCGGGACAGAAGGAGTTTCTCTGGAAACCATCGCACAGTAGCTTTTTCCAAGTTCTCTGCCATCGAAACAAATCGACAAAAGAGTTTGGTTATTAACGATTCTTTTATACCTTTGCAATCCCAAAAAGCGCGAATTCACGGTGAGGTGGGTGAGTGGCTGAAACCAGCAGTTTGCTAAACTGCCGTACGGGTAACCGTACCGGGGGTTCGAATCCCCCCCTCACCGCATAATCAGAGGCTGGCCCTCCAAGGCGAGCCTTTTTTATTCGGGATGTGGCGCAGTTGGCTAGCGCACCTGCTTTGGGAGCAGGGGGTCCCCCGTTCGAGTCGGGGTATCCCGACATTTTCAAGGGGGCATCCTGCCCCCTATCCGCTGCTGTCGCAGCGACCCCCTGGCGGCCTTTCGGGCTTTCCGTATTTTGCCTACGCCAAAATACACGCCCACGGCCGGACCGCTGATGCGGTCTTCGCAGGGGGGCATCCTGCCCCCTGTCCGCTGCTGTTTCAAAAAAATGGCATTCAGATATTTCAACAATTATCTGACAGTCCCAAGTATCATAGAGAAACAACTGTCCGCTATTTTACCGATATTTGTGCCACTATACAGGTTACTCACATCGGCGGCTCCCGAAATCCGGGATCTTTAACAGCCGGAAAACCACGAAAATGAACACTACAGAACAGGATTCACATTTCACAGATCTCGAGAAAATGTCAGCCCGACAGCTTCTTGAAAGTATCAACAGCGAAGACAATACGGTGCCCCGGGCTGTGGGATATTCCATCCCTGCGATAGAGAAACTCGTTTCCGGAATCGTGGAACGGGGCGGACGTATCTTCTATGTCGGTGCAGGAACCAGCGGCCGTCTCGGAGTGCTGGATGCATCAGAAATTCTTCCCACTTTCGGGTTGGACGGCAAATTCATAGGCATCATGGCCGGCGGAGACGGGGCGTTACGAAACGGTATAGAGGAGGCGGAGGATAATCCTCAACTTGGCGCGGAAGATCTCCTCGCCTATAATCCTGTTCCGGCCGACACCCTCATCGGTATTTCCGCCAGTGGCGGAGCGCCTTATGTACTGGGAGCCGTCAGAAAGGCGAGAGAAATCGGTATGCTTACCGGCTGCATCTGCTGTAATGAAGGGTGCCCTCTCGCTACCGAGGCGGAGTACCCGGTAGTGGCCGTGGTGGGGCCCGAATTCGTCACCGGCAGTACCAGAATGAAGGCAGGCACCGCGACAAAACTGATTCTCAATATGATATCCACCTCGGTTATGATTCTGACGGGTCATGTTCAGGGCAACAAAATGGTGGATATGCAACTCACCAACACTAAACTGGTCGATCGCGGAACCCGTATGATAATGGAGAAGACGGGTATCGATGACTACGGGAAGGCGAAGACTCTGCTTCTCGAAAAGGGTTCAGTCCGCGCCGCCGTGAATGCATATATGGAAGAAAAATGAAAGTAATAGTCGAAAGCGGCGCGACCAAGAGCGAATGGCGTATAGCCGGTACAAGTGAGAGATTCTTCCTTCCGGGGATGAACGTATCTTCCATGCCGATGAATGCGGTGAAAAAAATTATCGGAGAAGGATTGTCACGCATCAGCACCATCGGAGAACTCGAAGGTTTCTATCTCTACACTGCAGGTGTGGTGACTCAGGCGATATGTCTGGAATTGACCTCTTTCATAAAAGAATATGCACCATCGGCCTCCGTAGATATACATAATGACCTTATGGGCGCATGCCGTTCAGCCTGGGGACG
>DCIQ01000188.1:4013-4166 GCA_002317435.1 Bacteroidales bacterium UBA1722
GTCTTGGGCCGGCTATTCATAACCGACTGGCTCAAATTCGCCGTACCGGAAGACGTGGCCCTGGATTTCAATGCCTCTTTCGACAGTTCCTACGAGTCCATCATATACAACGTCTATAAGGGCGATGCCCCGTCCAGATATCTCGGTTCGCTC
>DCIQ01000188.1:4238-8249 GCA_002317435.1 Bacteroidales bacterium UBA1722
AATTTCAAAGCCTTCGCCGAGAAATCGCTTATGAAATACGACGTAGCGACATATCCCGTGGCCATCCTCGGAGGCTTCGGCTGCGCCTGCCGGGAGATAGTCGGGCGTATCTTCGCGGAATACGGAATCCGTATCAGCCAATTCATATCGGCCCCCATAGAAGGTCTGGTAAAGTATCACACTGAATTCTGATACTTCTACACTCGCGTACCGACAGAGACAAATGATATATTCGTGAAAACATATTGCCGTCATTCTCTATGAACATCCTGCGAACTGCTGCACTCACCGTCGTCTTCTCCGCCCTGTCCGTTTCATCATACGCCGGTGAAGAGATCCGCCTTATCCTCAAAGAATATGTATATGAGCCGGGGCCTTTCCCGTCCTGTCATGCCTCTACCATCGTCGAAACCACTGGAGGAGAGCTGCTCGCCGCATTCTTCGGAGGAACGCACGAAGGGCATCCCGACTGCTGTATCTGGCTGAGCAGAAGGAGCGAGGAAGGCTGGAGCGAGCCGATAAAAGTCGCTGACGGAATATCTGACTCAGTGAAAACGGCCTGCTACAATCCGGTTCTTTTCCAGATTCCGGACGGGGACCTTCTGCTATTCTATAAGGTCGGCGAGAACGTACAGGCCTGGAAGGGGTATGTCATAAGATCCTCTGACGGAGGATATACGTGGAGCCGGCCGGAACTGCTTCCCGACGGATTCCTCGGTCCGGTGAGAAACAAGCCGATACTCCTGGGGAAACGGCTCATCTGCGGCAGCAGCCTGGAAAAGGGGGGATGGCGCGTCTATATCGAAGAGAGTGACCCGGAATGCTCTTCCTGGCACAAGACCGGCCCTCTGAACGATATGGAAGGTCCCGTGCAGATAATCCAGCCGACGTTCTTCAGGCAGGAAAGCGATGCAGAAGAAAAATGGAGCATCTATTGCCGTTCACGGCAGCCCGGAAATCCTATAATGACCGCTTCTTCCTCCGATGGAGGACGTTCATGGTCGGAGGTTTCCGCTACTGCTCTTCCGAGCAATAATTCCGGAATCGACGGCATCACCCTCCGGGACGGAAAGCATCTTCTGGTATACAACCACCCATCTGCCGAAAATCCGGCAGCCCGCACCCCTCTGGTCATCGCCCTGTCGGATGATTTGAACGAATGGAAAACCGGGCTTGTACTTGAAGATGCACCGGATGCCGAGTTCTCATATCCAGCCGTCATCCAGACTTCGGACGGACTGATCCATATAGTCTATACTGACCGGCGGACCAGAATCAGGCACGCCGTGGTACGGATTACCTCCTCCCCATCATCCGGGGCGGAGCCAGAGAAATGAATCCGTCAGCCATAGGGGTCTTGGTCTGCCCGGACGAATCGGTCGTCTTGTCATTCGCGATGAAATCTTCCAGAACGAAAGTTTCACCTGCCGCCGACTTTATCCGCTTCACTATCGCAAGGCGCTGTGCAGCGCTATAGTAGTGCCTGTTATCTATCATACAGCTGTTCACTTCTGAGCGCCATACTCCGAATTCATAATACAACCCGCCCTGAGGATTCGTGATGGCGGAATATCCGGTCCTTCCCATCAAATCAGACCAAGGGATAATGGATTGGTCTTCGGATGATATGGAGATATTCGTCAACGCACCCAGAAGATGCCAGGCCTTCACCGCCAATACCGACCACCCGTCCGCACTATACTCGGGAATGGTCTCTCCCGTATAAGTGACATATTCATCAGCCAGAAGGCCTATTCCGTGTCCTCCGCCCTCATGAAGGAGGATACTGGCATAGTCGGTAGAGAATGTGAGGTCTTTAGGTCGGGAAACGGGTATTATGGAGATGGATTCTCCTCCTTCGTATATTCCGCACGTACCGGCATAGACATTCTGATTCGACATCAGGAATACAGGTGTCTTGCCAAGGTCACCTTCAGTAATTCCCGGCACACATAAAGCATATCGGAACGCCATGTCCCAATCACATTCCAGCGCCGTCCTGTCCTCGGCAGTCTTGGTCACCTTGAACTTGGTATCACGGGTCTGGACCCCGGTTATGCTCATACCACGTTCAACGGACCATGCAGCTACGGCATAAACGTTAAAATATTTCTCATACGTGATGTAAGGTTCCACAGAGAACAATGCCTCCACCCCCTCCCGCATATCCGAAACGAAAGTCCCGCCTACACGGTAATCATCACCGATATATCCATCCCCCATAAATATCAGATTCACCGGATGGGTCACGGAAGAATCGGCCTGATGAATCAGAAATGCCTCTCCGTCTTCAAAATGAGTCTTCGCACCGGTAGTGAAACTTCGGATCTCCGATACCGATACGGAATTATCTCTGCCGTTACCGTCATCAGCCACTATCTGCCAGAGATACGTAATCCTGCCGGTAAGCGGTTCCGCCGGCGAATACGAAGTCTCATCGGTCTTGTATTCGTTCCAGGAGATATTGTCTTCAGACAGTCTGAGCGTATATGAAAGAGTATCCCCGTCGATATCATGGCATCTCCACGAAAATTCCGGAAGCAGGCCTACATTCCGTTCATCCGCCGTGGGACTAAGGAGGGTCGGGGTATCCGGTCCATGATTCTCCTGAGGAGCTATCCTGACAGGCAGACTCGAAATCATCCCGCCGGATTTGAAAAGCAACGCGACATCCTTGTTCTTCCTGAGCATATTCGGGCCACAGACCACTTCCACACTCCCGTCCCCAACTCCGGACGTTGGAGAGACGGAGAGTATGCAGGTATCGGTCGGAATCACATTCCAGGGACCGTCAGTATAGACGGTGAATTCAGAAGCCCCCCCATCCTTCGGTATCTCTACCAAATCCGTAGAAAAATAAAGCGACAATACCGGCTGTACGACCCTGAGGACAGCGGTATTCGCACTTTCCGCCTTCCCCGCGGTAACATAAACTTCCGTCTCTCTGGTTTTTCCGGAAGAGTTGGCCAGTGCGGTGAGGACGACCTCGGCGGAACCGGAACCGGAAGAAGGCTCCACCGTCACCCACGAATTGGCGCAGGTGATACTCCACGAAGTGCCGGCAGTCACCTGAAAGGTAACGGTCTCCATATCATTTCCGACGGTGAGTTCCTCAGGATATACTTCGATATCAGCCTTGCGGCAATCGACAAGCGCGAGACACGCCATACACAGTACGGCGATCGTCCCGAGGGCCCCATATATCCTCCTCCTTCCCATCAAAACGGATTCCTGTCGTGTTATTCTATGATAGATATCAGTCGTTTACTTCCTTCAACTTCGAGAACACGTTACGGTAGTTAACCTTCTCGTCGATGATGCAGCGAAGGGCAGAAACAGACACCCTCTCCTGCTCCATACTGTCACGATACCTTATGGTCACCGTATTGTCCTGAAGCGTCTGATGGTCCACCGTCACACAGAAAGGAGTTCCGATGGCATCTTGACGGCGGTATCTCTTTCCGATACTGTCCTTCTCCTCGTACTGGCAGTTGAAATCGTATTTCAAGTCATCCATAATCTTCTGGGCAGCCTCGGGCAGTCCGTCTTTCTTCACAAGCGGCAGAACAGCCACCTTCACGGGAGCCAGAACCGGAGGAATCCTGAGAACGACACGCTCCTCGCCATTATCAAGCGTCTCCTCGCAATATGATGAAGAAAGAACTGCCAGGAACATACGGTCCAAGCCTATGGAAGTCTCGATTACGTAGGGGATATAGCTCTCATTGGTTTCAGGGTCGAAATATTGAATCTTCCTGCCGGAGAATTTCTGATGATTTGACAAATCGAAATTGGTACGGGAATGGACACCCTCCAGTTCCTTGAATCCGAACGGGAATTCAAATTCTATGTCAGTGGCGGCATTAGCATAGTGGGCCAGTTTGTCGTGATCGTGGAAACGATACTTGTCATCACCCAGACCGAGAGCCTTATGCCATGCCAGACGAATCTGTTTCCACTTGGCAAACCAATTCAGCTCCTCTCCGGGACGGACGAAGAACTGCATCTCCA
>DCIQ01000188.1:8289-12866 GCA_002317435.1 Bacteroidales bacterium UBA1722
CGGAAAATGAACTGACGGGCCACTATTTCATTCCTGAAAGCCTTTCCTATCTGGGCTATTCCGAAAGGTATCTTCATACGCCCTGTCTTCTGAACGTTCAGGAAATTGACGAAAATACCCTGCGCGGTCTCCGGACGGAGATATATGATGCCGGATTCATCGGTTATATTACCCAACTGGGTACTGAACATCAGGTTGAACTGACGCACGTCAGTCCAGTTCCTGGTACCCGATATCGGACATGCTATCTCGCATTCTATGATGAGGTCTCGCAACGCCTTGAGGTCATTTGCCGTCAAGGCCGCCACCATCTTGGCTTTCACGTCGTCTATCTTCGCTTGAACTCTGAGAACATTCGGATTGGTAGCCAGGAACTGTCCCTCATCGAAGGCATCCCCGAAACGCTTCTTTCCCTTCTCCACCTCCTTCTTGATCTTTTCTTCGAGTTTAGCGATATAGTCCTCGAGAAGAACATCGGCGCGGTAGCGTTTCTTGCTGTCCTTATTATCGATAAGAGGGTCATTGAAAGCGCCGACGTGACCGGAAGCCTCCCAAATCCTGGGATGCATGAAGATGGCGGAATCTATTCCGACTATATTCTCATTCAGGCGAACCATGGCATCCCACCAATATCTCTTGATGTTATTCTTCAGTTCCACACCCATCTGACCATAATCGTAAACCGCACTAAGACCGTCATAAATCTCACTTGACGGGAAAATAAAACCATACTCCTTGGAGTGTGCTACCAGATTCTTGAAAAATTCTTCCTGTGTCATATTTAATGCTTTATTGATTCGGATTGAAAACGGGCAAATTTAAGATTTTTTTCCCACACTTGCCCTCTTCATATATCTCGCTCAGAGGTTTCAAAGCGAACTCCCTCTCCATAAGTCCGGGATGAGGTATGGTGAGCTCCGGAGTATCCATCTCCACGTCACCGAAGACCAGAATATCTATATCCATGATTCTGTCCCGATATATTCTATTGCCATCGGCATCATACAGCGGTCCGTCCTCCCGGCGGCCCATCTTCCTCTCCACCCACTTGCATACTTTCAGCAAATCCTCCGGAGAAACCGACGTATCGAACGCTATGGCTCTGTTCAGGAAATTGTTGGAAGATTCGAATCCGTACGGCTCCGACTCATAGACGGAAGACTCCCTTATATCCGAAAACAGCCAGGAAGCCAACTCGGTAACCAGAAGCGAGACAGCAACTGACAGATTTCTCTCCCTGTCTCCCAGATTAGTTCCGAGCAGAAGATATGCGCGTCTTGTCCGAGTCATAGCAGTCCGAGTTCCAAAAGGGCAGACTCACTCATACGGCTCTTGTCCCAAGGGGGATCGAACACCACCTCCACAGCACAATCCGTAACACCCGGCACATCCCTGACGGCTTCGTTGACCTGCATAAACAAATCATCGGCCATAGGACAATTCGGTGCTGTCATCGTCATCTTGATGAAAACCTTCTGCTCGTCATCGACGGTGATATCGTATATAAGACCCAAATCATATATATTCACCGGAATCTCCGGATCAAAAACCTGACGAAGGGCACGGACCACATCCCTCTGTAAAGTTATTTTATCCATATCTATTGTTTCAACGAATAAGCCAAAGCATATTCCTTTATCTGTTTTATCATCGAGACCAGACCATTGGCTCTGGTAGGCGAAAGGTTCTCCTTAAGCCCTATCTCACTGATGAAAGAAAAATCCGAATCCAGAATCTCCTTCGGGGTCCTGCCATTATACACCCTGATCAGCAGAGAGATGATTCCTTTCGTTATTATAGCATCGCTGTCTGCCGTAAAGAAGACTTTCCCGTCACTGAAAGAACTGTTCAGCCACACACGCGACTGGCATCCTTTTATCAGATTAGCCTCAGTCTTCGAGCTCTCCTCTATCATCGGAAGAGACTTGCCGAGTTCTATGAGATATTCATACTTATCCATCCAGTCTTCCAGAACGGAAAACTCCTCCACAACACTTCTTTCTTCTTCTATAAGAGTCATATAAATTTAATATTCAGTTATTTACGATAACATCCTCAAGGCTTTTACCAAGCATCTCATAAAATATTCACACTCCCGGACAGTATTGTATGGGGCCAGGGATGCACGAACTACGCCAGTGTATCCGAACTTGTTTATGACAGGTTCAGCACACATGAGACCGGAACGCACCTCCACTCCCATCTTGTCCAGAAGAAGTGCGATATCCTCGTGATGCGCACCTTCCACTGCGAATGAGAACACGGGAGCCTTCCCTTCCCCTGTACCCAGCAGATGCAGACCCGGAATCTTCAAAAGTTCCGATTCGAGATATTCCGTCATCTGTAAAACATTCCGCCTGATACCCTCGTCCCTGCACAGGGATGCCATCTCCAACGCCGGAGAAAAAGTGGAACATCCTGCGAAATTCGGAGTCCCGGCCTCAAACTTAAGAGGCAGAGGAGCGAAAGTGGTCCCTTGATAAGTCACGGTCCCGACCATCTCACCTCCTCCCATAAGAGGAGGAAGTTCCGCAAGAAGTGAACTCTTTCCATACAGGACACCTGTACCGGTAGCGGCATAAACCTTATGGCCGGAGAAAACATAGAAATCACAATCCAACCTCTGAACATCGACATCTTCATGCACTATCCCCTGAGCACCGTCGATAATGGCATACGCCCCGTGTTCATGCGCCAGACTGATTATTTCGGATATGGGATTTACTATTCCAAGTACATTGGAAATATGCGGTACAGATACGAGCCGGACATTGGAGGACTCAAGCAGCCGGACATAACTCTCCATATCCAGATGTCCTGTTCCGTCGACGGGAATATACTTGATCGCTATACCCTTCCCGGCAGCGCACAGCATCCAGGGAATCATATTGGAATGATGCTCCGCCTCCGAAAGAAGTATCACATCACCATCTTGAAGCAATGATCCGCAAAATCCGTGTGCAAGAATATTGATGGATGCCGTAGTGCCGGACGTAAGAACTATCTCTTCTCCGGATGATGCATTGATAAAACTGCGGACCGCTTCCCTACCCTTCTCATACAAATCCGTAGCTTCGGAACTCAATGTATGAACCGCGCGATGAATGTTGGCATTCGAATGGAGACCCGAGAGACGAAGCATATCCATGACGCTCTCCGGACGCTGGGATGTAGCCGCATTATCGAAATAGACAAGCGGCCGCCCGTATATCTCGCGAGTGAGAGCCGGAAAACATTTCCTTACTTCATTAACATCCATATCCGCATCAAATGAAAAATATCGGCAAAAATAACTAATTTCGCATAATATTATTCAACACTCATGTACGACTACATATCCGGAAACATCGCAGAGGCGAATCCCGCCGAAGTCATCATAGACAATCACGGCATAGGATATCGGATTCTCATATCTCTTCAGACTTACGACCGGATCCGCGAATCCAAGGAGACAAAGCTTTTCATCTGGCATCTGGTCAGAGAAGACGAAGAGGCACTGTTCGGTTTTTTCGACAGGGAGGAAAGACGAATCTTCACACTCCTCATAGGAGTATCCGGGATAGGCCCGAACACTGCCAGACTGATGCTCTCCTCGCTCTCGACCGATGAAATCAAGACAGCAGTAATCAACTCCGATGTCAATAAAATCAAGGGAGTGAAAGGCATCGGTCTGAAAACGGCACAGAAAGCCATCATCGAACTGAAAGACAAGATAGACAAGAGCACATCCAGCGCCGATATCTTCGACGGGGCCATGACTGCATCAGCCAAATCAGAAGCCATCACGGCACTGGTTACGTTAGGATTCGGGAAACAGGCAGCAGAAAAAGCCATCGATGCAGTACTCAAGAAGGAACCGGGCTCCAGTCTGGAAGAGCTGATCAAAAAAGCGCTCAAACTACTTTAGGAATCTTTAACCTGCATTATTCATACTGTTCCGTTACGAAAGAGCTAAATGGCAGTGCATCAGCGTGAGCACAGATGACGATGAAGAATGCAGATTAAAGATTCATGAAAGATGTTTGATGGCAGATTTCTTTTTGAAGAGGAAGATCGCCAGGTTATTTTAAACGATGCCTTAGCAAGACTGAGAAAAGTTTTCATATATTTGCACCGGACTTAAAAGAATCCATTAACAACAAAACATAATGAACACACCTGAAAATCTTAAGTATTCGAATGACCACGAATGGGTCAGAGTTGAAGGAGACACCGCAATAATCGGCATAACCGACTTCGCACAGGATCAGTTGGGAGATATAGTATTTGTCGACATACCATGCGAAGGAGAGACTCTCGCTGCCGGTGAAAGATTCGGCAGTATCGAAGCAGTAAAGACAGTGGCCGATGCATTCATGCCTGTCAGCGGAGAAGTCATAGAAGTCAACGCCGCCCTCGAAGGCGCCCCTGAGTCCGTAAACAAAGACCCTTACGGAGAAGGCTGGATGATAAAAGTCAAAATGTCCGATGCATCCGAACTGAACGGGCTGCTTGACGCCGCGGCTTACGCTGCCATCTGCTAGCATCAATCCAAGCAGTCAACTATGTCATCATTAAAAATGAGGGCTGGTCCGAAT
>DCIQ01000188.1:12878-14366 GCA_002317435.1 Bacteroidales bacterium UBA1722
ATTCGGACCAGCCCTCATTTTACCCCCAAGCAACATATCACCAATATCCGAACTCGAGCAGAATGCTATTCCATCTTCAACATGGTTCCACGTGGAACTATCTTCCGAAATACACGAGCAGAACGGATATGTCAGCTGGGGACACGCCCGGAATGCTGCTTGCCTCCAAAATATTCGAAGGCTTGTGCAGAGTAAGTTTCTGACGTGACTCTATAGAGATGGATGTGAGTTTCGAAAAGTCAAAATCAGAGGGAATAGACACATAGCTGAGACGTTTCAATTTTTCAGAAAGCAGATTCTCCTTGTCAATGTATCCCTTATACTTAATAGCTATCTCTGTGGAAGAAAGGACTTCTGATCTGAACGCTTCATCTGCGGATGATTCTATCTCGAAACCCGACACCTCAGAGGATCTGAAATAATCAGATTGAAGAAGTGTCGAAGATATGGCGGCGCCAGTCGATGGAAGCAAAATTTCATCAAATGTTCCACATGGAACAATCGGCATTAAAGACGCAAGCGAGAGTTCGGGGCGGGTAAGAAAATAAGAAAGAGACTTCGTGGCAGAAATCTGCGAAGAAGACAGGGAGGAAAGAAAATGATTGATGTTCTCAGGGCGGAATTTGATATTATCAAAAGTGGAAATAAGAGTATCCCTATAGGAATATTTCGAACTTGCCAAATCCATCCTTCTTCTATCTGCGAGTCCTGTTTTATATGAGACGGGCGTAAGCCTCTCATCGGCATTATCCTGACGGAGAAGAATCCGATGCTCGGCTCTGGATGTAAACATGCGATATGGCTCGTCCACTCCTTTAGTTACGAGATCATCAATAAGGACCCCGATGTAAGCTTGATCTCTCGAAAGGATCAAAGGCTCACGGCCGAGAATCGACAGAGAGGCATTGATGCCGGCCATCAGTCCCTGAGCTGCTGCTTCTTCATAGCCGGTAGTCCCATTTACCTGCCCCGCGAAGTAAAGATGGCTAATAACTTTTGATTCCAAAGTATGATTCAAATACAGAGGATCGAAATAGTCATACTCGATGGCATAGGCAGGTCTGTAAACTTTTACATGCTCAAATCCCTCTACTCTCTCAAGAGCGGAAAGTTGGGTGTCTAAAGGAAGTGATGAAGAGAACCCCTGAAGATAATATTCATTGGTGCTCCATCCCTCTGGTTCAAGGAAGAGTTGGTGGCTGTCCTTATCAGAAAAAGTCCTCAACTTATCTTCAATACTGGGACAATATCTCGGTCCTTTCCCGGATATCTTCCCGGAAAACAGAGGAGAACTCTTGAAGTCATTCCTGAGAATTTCATGCACTGAAGGATTAGTGTGCGCGATGAAACAAGGCTTCTGGGAGATGCCTGACTGGATGGGTGAAAGAAAATCGAGAAAAGAAAATTTTTCCGGACGCTCGTCCCCTTTCTGGACTATAAGTTTGGAAAGGTCCACTGAACGAACATCGATTCTGGGAGGAGTGCCTG
>DCIQ01000117.1:0-2449 GCA_002317435.1 Bacteroidales bacterium UBA1722
CTGCCCCATTTGGCCGCTCTGGAATACGCCCGAGAGTTTGTTTGCGCTTCAAGATGGGCTTGAATCAACGACCCCCTGATTAACAGTCAGGTGCTCTAACCAACTGAGCTAAAGAGGAATTTAAGGAACTTTCACCGTGGTGGGAAGTTTTCTTCCCGAACGGGATTGCAAAGGTATGCCTTTTTCTCGTACTTCCAAAAAAAACTCATAGGAATTATTAAAAAATATGACTTAACTTTGGGTGATTTTTTCAAGTATATGGATATTTCTCTTCTCTCACAGTTGATAAAGGAACTTCTTCCTGTCAAAGGGTCGCTCACACTTCCCAGAATAGGTGTTTTCAGGACGGAAAACGTACCGGCCTGGTTTTCCGAAAACGGGCGGGTGATTAATCCTCCTTCCAAGAAGATCACGTTCGGCTGTGATTTCGATCCATCGGACACCACACTCGTGGAGGAGTATGCCGCCAAGATAGGAGCCGGTGCCGAAGAACTGAAGGAACAGAGCGAAGCTTTTTTCGGTGGTCTGCTCTCTGAGAAGTACAGGACGGGATTCATCGTGTTTCCCGGATTCGGGAAACTGGATTTCACCCATGACGGCCCGGTTATCTTCCTCGCGGAAGGGACGCAGGATCCGTTTTCCGAGCGGTACGGGCTCGAACCTCTGAATCTGAAAAAAATGGACCGTAATGGTCTGGAGGAAGAAGAGTATGTGGTCTTGCCCGATGCCTTCGGCAAATTCCCGTTCGCCGGATCCGGGCAGAAAGATACCGTCTCCCCCGAAGAAGAACAGCCCCGGCAGACGATGCCTGCTCCCAAGGCCCCGGTTCCGGCGCCGACAAGACCTGTTGTCCCCGTCCGGTCAGAAGAAAAAACACACCGGGGATGGATTATAACGGTATCCATACTCCTCGGTGTGCTTATTATAGCGGCCGTCATCGTCTTTATGGGACGCAAGGGCTCGCTTGACTCTCTTCTCTATTCTGAGGAAGAACTCCAGCTTATCGAATCGGCCGGATCAGGAAAGTAAACGTCCTCTCCGGACCGAAGCGGACCATATACTTGTCTATGGGAAGGGCTCCCCAGGAGTTGACGCTCCCGAGTCCCATCTGCACCTTGTCGAAATTCACGAAAGTGCTCTCCGACGGTTTCAGTTCGGAGGTGTGTTTCACATAGGTGTACCCGCACAGGTCCAGATCGCGGATGTCATAGTTCAGGGCGGAAGCGCTGAATCTTTCGTCGGAGATGATTTCCAGTCCGAAGCCTTTGTCGTCGAGGACTTTCCAAGTGCTCAATCCGGTCCTGGTGCCTGCTTCCTGCGGACGGACATAACCATAGGTGTACATATCCGCCACTGAGGATTCGTAGCAGCCCATCTGTGCTGCGGAACACCTGTCGCTGTAGTTTTCGAAAGGTCCGTATCCGTGCCAGGCCACCTGTGAGAACTTGCCGGGCATGCGCATGGTCATTCCGAAGCGGAACATGTATTTCAGATTCTCCACAGGTCTGCTTTCGGCCATGTGTTCCGTCACCATAATCTCACCGGAAGGACTTATCCGATATGTGAGGTCCACCAGCGCTCCGGCGGGCAGCACCGACAACTCCGTGCGGAATTCCACCCCGCAGGCATCGTCCACCTTCTTCACGGACAGCACCTTCATCTCGGGGTCTCTCCAGTCTGCCATGCGGTACTGAAGACGCGCGCCCTTGTCATTGTCGGTCACGGCACGATAGAAATTGGGCTTCAGCGCCCCTTCGAGCATCTCCACGCCACCGAGCACGTACCTGTCGATGAACCCGGTGTTCTTGTTCAGTTCCACGTGCACGTCTTTTCCGTCCACGAACCAGAAATTGAAGTCTTCCGTCACCTTCAGCCCCTCTGTGCACTTGAATGCCGCTTCTGCCGCTTTCCCGAATTTTCCTTTTACATCCTGAGCTTTGATCACCAGCTGGTCATGGGCGATACGGTAGCCTGACGGCAATAGGGGCTCTTCCTGTTTCAGTACGTAACTTACGTTCAGCAGCACCTCGTCAGCGTCCCCGGCGGCAGCGAGCGCACCGGCATAGGGGAGAGTCACCACCGCGGACTTCTGCGGGGCTGCCTTGATGTTCTCCACGGTTCCTTCGGAGATGATATTGCCGGAGGCAATAAGTTTCCATTCCAACCTGTAGCGGGAGAGGTCGATGAAGAAGTTCTCGTTATATACGTTCACGCGGCCCTTGGCCAGATCGACCGGGGTGGTGTGTATCGACTGGTACTGGTAGCCCACTTCGTAGGCGCCGGGGTGGTAGGTGCGGTCGGCGGCGATGAACCCGTTGCAGTTGAAATTTCCGTCCGAAGGGTCGTAGCGGTTATAACTTCCTCCGAAGGTGAAGGTCTTGCGGCCGTCAGGTTCGTTCCGGACGATGGCCTGGTCCACGAAGTCCCAGATGAATCCTCCCTGATAGCT
>DCIQ01000117.1:2471-3770 GCA_002317435.1 Bacteroidales bacterium UBA1722
GGGTATTTGCGCACGAGGTCCCAATACTCCTTCAGACCGCCGTTCGAATTGCCCATGGCATGAGTATATTCGCACTGGATGAGCGGCTTGTCGGGATGGCCCGTCAGATAACGCTCGCAGGAGGCATAGTCATAGTACATCGGGCAGAATATGTCGGAATAGATTTTCTCACCGGGGGCCACCTTTTCCCAGATGGCCCGTTCATAATGAACCGGACGGGAAGGGTCGTATTTCTTTATCCATTCGTAGCTGGCGATGAAGTTTTCGCCGAAACCGGACTCGTTTCCCATACTCCAGATTATGACGCTGGGGTGGTTGAAGTCACGCTGTACCATCCTGGAGTCACGTTCCAGATGGGCCGTCTTGAAATCGGCATTGGCACCGAGATTTTCGGGGCCGTAACCCATGCCGTGCGCTTCTATGTCACCTTCATCTATCAGGTAGATGCCGTAACGGTCGCAGAGGGCATACCATCTGGGGTCGTTCGGATAGTGGGAAGTCCTGACGGCGTTTATGTTCAGTTCCTTCATTATCTGAATGTCGCGCACCATCTCCTCCTCGCTCATGAGGTAGCCTCCGGTACTGCTGATTTCGTGGCGGTCGGTACCCTTGATGAGAACCGGCTGTCCGTTCACCAGCAGCTGGGCATTCTTTATCTCTACGCTTCTGAAACCTACCGGGACGGTCACGGTCTCACCGGCGGTCGCCGCCTCGAGGGAATACATGTTCGGGGTCTCGGCACTCCACTTGAGGGGATTCTTCACCTTTATAACTGCCGTCATCTGCTTCTGTCCGCACTCTTCACAAGCCCGGAAGGATGCTTTTACACCGGATGCCACAGGATGACCTCCGTCGTCCTTGAGAGTGAAGGTCACATCATCGATGCCTCCGGTCACCAGACCGCGGATGTTCAGTTCCGCATTGCGGCAGGCGGCATCCAGTACCGGAGTGGCTTCCACCGTAAGCACTCTTTCGGAGGGACGGACATAGAGATAGTTCTCGCGGACTACTCCCGAAAGTCTCCAGAAGTCCTGGTCCTCCAGATATGTCCCGTCGCACCATCTTCTTACCTGGAAGGCGAAGAGGTTCTTCCCCGGCTTGACGAAAGGGGTCAGGTCGAATTCGGCTTCCAGCTTGCTGTCTTCGCTGTATCCTACATATCTGCCGTTTACATAGAGTTCGATGCAGGAAGTTACGGAGCCGAAATGAACGAATACCTTCTTCGAATCGGAGATCCATTCCGAAGGGATATCGAGCGTCCTGCGGTAGGTGCCGACGTGGTTTCGGTAGTCGGGGATT
>DCIQ01000174.1 GCA_002317435.1 Bacteroidales bacterium UBA1722
CCAGCTATATCTCATACGGGCAGGCAGAACTGAACCTGAAGCGTGAGATAGGAAACAGGAATTTCGATCAGGTGAAGGAAGAGGGCCGTCAGGTATGGAACTCCCTTCTGGGGAGAATAGAGGTCAGCGGCGGCAGGGAGGAAGATATGAGGACCTTCTACACCTGCCTGTACAGGGCGAACCAGAACTCCAGGATGTTCTACGAACTGGACGGGAACGACGACCCCGTCTATTTCAGTCCGTATGACTTCCGCATCCATCACGGGTATATGTATAACGACAACGGTTTCTGGGATGCCTTCCGCGCCCAGTTTCCCCTGTTCAACATCCTCCATCCCACCCGGCAGGGACGGCTTATGACTTCCATCATGGACATATATGATCAGATGGGATGGCTGCCAGCCTGGTCCCAGCCTTTCGACAACGGAGGGATGACAGGGAACCACGCCATATCCATTCTGGCCGATGCCTGGGCGAAAGGAATCAGAACCGTCGACCCCGGACACGTGCTTGAAGCCTATATCCACGAGATCACCCACAAGGGTCCCGGAGAACTGTCCAGAGGAAGATACGGCCACGAAGAATACTGGGAAAAGGGATATGTCCCCTACCCCGAACACATCCACGGTTCCACCCTCACCCTGGAATACGCCTACGACGACTGGTGCGGAATGCTCTTCGCCNNGGGAGGCCGGCGACACGCTCCTGGAGGAGAAACTCAGGAACTCCTCGCTGAACTACAGGAACGTGTTCTCCGAAGAGGTCGGTTTTATGCGGGGACGCGGCGCCGACGGCTCATGGACTCCCGATTTCAGACCGGGTGCCTGGGGCGGACCTTTCGAAGAGGGGAATTCGTGGCATTACAGTTTCCTCGTCCCCCACGACATCCCTGGAATGATATCCCTCTACGGAGGGAAGGAAGCCTTCGCAGATAAACTCGACAGCCTTTTCTCCGCCGCCCCACTGATAGACTTCGGATTCTATCCGGATGTCTGGAACGAGATGGTGGAGATGGTAATCGCCGACATGGGGATGTTCAACCAGGGGAACCAGCCCTGCCATCACATCCCCTACCTGTACGTCTATGCCGGACAGAGCGGAAAGACCCAAAGCATCGTCCGCCGGATTATGACGGAGCTGTACAGCTGCACTCCCAAGGGATACCCCGGGGACGATGACCAGGGAGCCATGTCCTCCTGGTTCGTCCTCTCCGCCCTGGGCATCTACAGCGTATGCCCCGGCTCCACGGAATACGCCATCGGCAGCCCCCTGTTCGAGCGGGCCACGGTCCATCTGGAAAACGGACGTGACTTCACCGTTATTGCCGAAGGCAATGACGATGAACACGTGCACATCCGTTCCCTTTCGCTGAACGGAATCCCGCTGGATGACTGCTTCCTCGACCACTCGCAGATAATGGCGGGAGGGACTCTCACTCTCGAAATGACCGAATGAAAAACGGCAGCCACCCGGACTGCCGTCATATTCTCGACTGCGGACAGAATTACTCCGTCCGGCCGGTATAAGCCTCGGCTGCGGAATTGTCGATTACGCTCTCGAAGAACTTGTCTGCGGCTTCATTGAGCGCCGCATACCAGGGCTGGGCACCGTTTATCTGGAGCACGATCATCTTCAGTTCCTTCTTGTGCCAGTTCACCATACAGTTGGTTGCCCAGGCACCGCCGTGACCGAACCACTCGTCTTCACCGTCCACTGCCGGAGCAGCCAGTCCGAGGGAATAACCTTCGAACCCTTCGGGACGGGTGGATACCGCCAGAATCGATTTCACGGTCTCCTCCTTCAGAATCCTCACTCCGTTCTCCCCCACTCCCAGATTCATCAGCATCTTATAGAACTTCACCTGATCGGCGGCAGTGGTCCAGAGACCCGCGCCCGCTGAAGCGAACACGTGGGCGTCATTATAGGGACGCTGCTGATTCGGGTTTTCCTCCTTCCATACTGCAGGAGCATCATTCCTGGTATCGTACATCTCCACCTGCGTCTTGAGCTGCAGGTCAGTCGGCCAGAACCAGCTGGAAGTCATACCCAACGGCAGAAGAACCTCCTGTTTCAGGTATTCCTCCCATTTCATCCCGGTTACTGTCTCCACGATGGCGGCACCTATATCGATGCCGGTATTCGAATACTGCACGCCGGTACCCGGTTCGAATATCAGAGGTGAAGCGGCGGCGATGGATGCCGTCTGACGGATAGGGGCACCGCCGGACCATCCGCCTCCGCGGACATCGCTGCGTTTGGCACTGATCTCGAAGGGGAAGCCACCGGTATGGTTAAGAACCATTCTGACAGTCAGGACATTGTTCGCCTTGTGAAGTGTACGGATACCGTTATTGTCCTCTTCATCCATAACCCAGAGGGTCTCGAACTCGGGGAGATATTCCGATACGGGATCGTCCAGAGTAATCTTCCCTTCCTCCACCAGTTTGGCGACGGTAACTCCGCAGAACCCCTTGGTCTGGGAGCACTGCATATAGACGTCATCCATCGTGATGGGCCTCTGAGCCGCCACATCCGCATACCCGATGCAGCAGGTCTCCTGCACGCCGTCCCGATAGAAAATGCTGATGGCACCGGGGAGACGTCCGTCTTCCACGAAAGGTTTGAGAGCCTCTTCGGCGAAATGGGTGCCGGAATCCTTATAGGACGGCACCTCGGTACTGTTCTGTGCACACATCGTACAGCACAGGACAGAGATGAGTAAAAAAGTCAGTTTCTTCATATTAATTTGATTATTTCTTGGAAAGCCACCTGCGAACCGGCAGGTCGTAAAAATAGAGACAGAGAGTAGCGAGAGCCACACATATCACGTAAATCGCCGCCGGTGTGGCCCACGGCTGTGAACCGAACGGCTGTATCCCCTTGTTTATCCACCCGATATACAGATAGATGAACGGATAGTGAATCGCATAGAGGGGATACGAGAGAGCCCCGATATAGGAAATGACCCGTTCCGCAGTCACGGTAAGCGCTTTCCCTCTGGCTCCGAACCATATTATGGCCGGAAACCCCACTGCGACGCAGAAAAGTTCGTAATAGAGTTTCGCACCTCCCAGCGAAGGAACACTCAGCAGGAGGATCAGCGCCACGGCGCAATAGAGAAAGACGGGACCTTTCAGAGCCGCAGGCTTTCTCTCGCGGAAAATGCGCGAAAGAAGCATCCCGGCGGGATAGGCGAACGCCATCCGGAGGAATCCCCCGAGCATATTCATGGGCTGGCTGGACCATCCGGAGGCAATATTGCCGTCAGGCCCTAAATAACCGTTGGCGAAAAGCGCCGCGGCAGCCACCGCCACCCAAACCTTCAGCCATCGGGTGGAGAGCCGGCGGATCGTCAGGGCATACAGGATGCTGCCTATGTACTCGAAGAAAAGAGACCAGTGAGGACCGTTCAGCGGAAACATCTCCGTATTCCCACGGACATCCAGCGAGGTAGGGGAAGGAAGGAGGAACAGGGCCAGCAGAGTGGTCAGCATAACAGCCGAAGCGGTAATCTGGGTACCGTCCCATCTTTCAGCCCCCTGACAGATGAATACCGCCAGACCGACCAGCACCCCGATGACTATCATCGGATGCAGCCGGATGAGACGGCGGCGGAAGAACCCTCCGACTGACATCGAACTCCACTTGTCATCATAGGCATAGCCCATCACGAAACCGGAAAGGACCAGAAAGAAATCCACAGCCAGAAAGCCGTGGAACATCTGCTGTTCCGGTGCGCC
>DCIQ01000039.1 GCA_002317435.1 Bacteroidales bacterium UBA1722
CTGAGCCGCATCATCCATAACCTGCCCCAGCGTCACGATGTCAGTCAGATATTTGGTATCCATCCTGTTCATCAAACGGACTGAATCCATCTCAGACAGCGAAATGGAGCTCATCGAACCGGTATGGAGAATTTCATCAATCATGTTCACGGTACTGATATTCAAAAATCTTTATCCTCACCATCTTCCCTTTGGCATCGTATGTATACACCGCCTTCTTCTTCCCGAACTCATTGTATTCGAATGTCTGGATGTTATCAAGCTTCCCGAATTCATTATAAGTCAATTCCCTTGACACCTTTCCGCCCTCACCATATTCATATTTCTTGGTCCACTCCCTGCCGAGGCGGGAATACTCAGTTTCTTCTATCTTCTTTCCGTTGGAGTCATAGATGGTCTCGTGGTCCAGAAACTTGACATTGGTCCTGACATCCGTATTCCATTCCCTCGTTATCAGGTCCCGCTTGTCCATTTTCTGCTGTGTATTGATGTCCTGCCCGTGACATATATAGCCAAAGCAGAGCATAACGGCATAAACTGCAGGAAGTCCTCTTTTCATGATTCTCCCACGTTTTTCTACCATCCCATTCCACCGCCGGGACCGAAGCCGCCCTGACCGCCCGTTCCGCCGGAAGTACCGGTCGAAGCGGTCACACTGGATGAAGTTCCGCCGCTGGCGCTGCCTCCCGTTGAAATGATACCGTCGAAATATGACTCTGCGCCACTCACGGAAGCCCCTTTGATAAGAGAATATGAATTCCCGCTCACAAGCGACGGCGCCGACATGTATAATCCGGTCCCGCCGGAAGATGGTGTCTTGAACGAGTACAACACCTTGTCCCCGTCACACAGCGAATAGGATGTTTCTCTGGCCCAGGAGGTGCCGATTATGGGCTGGCTGACTGACGCGCCGTTTTCGATACCCCCGATAACGATCAGATTCCCGCTCTGGACATATACTTGGAAGCGCTGTTCCGAATTGGCATCCAGACCGACCTCCGGATTTCCGCATCCGATGGCGAACACGGTTCCACCCTTGATTATCATATTTCCATTGGCATCCAGACCGTCATTCCCTGTGGAATATACATATACGACACCATCGGAAACGGTCATGGTGGAGCCGGAGTTCACAGCGTCATCGCTCGAAACGGCCGATACTTTCCCTCCGCTGATATAAACCGTCCCCTTGGCCTCAATGGCCTCGTGGGAAGAAGAGGAAGCCGTAACCTCAGCACCGGAAAATTCGAGATTACCGTCGAATTTTATCGCTTTTGACGAGACGGAATTGTCCGAATCCCCGTGCCAGCCGGCACTGCTGCTCCCGTAATTGGCCCCTGTCGCCTTGGCGATGACAGTTCCCCCCTCGAAGTAACCGTCGGCATCACCGTTAATGCATTTGCACCCTTTGCCGGAGGCTGTAATCGAAAGAGTTCCTCCCCTAATCACGAAATCCCCGTCCGCCTTGATGCCGGCCGCTCCGGTAAGTTCGCCGTCCACGGTGCCGGCCGAAGCCTTGTTGGTCAATATGGTATTGCCTCCGGCAATATAGACGAGGCTGTCGGTGCTGAAGCATTTCTTCCCGGTGGCATCCGCCCCGAGAGTGACGTTCACCGAACCGCCGGTCACCAGAATGGCATCCTTGCCGCGCACGCCGTGCCCTTTCGAGGATGTTACCGTCACGTCGGCACCGGTCAGGAAACGGACATAATCGTCGCTGGTGATGCCCGCCTTTCCGACGGCATTCACATTCAAGGTCCCCGTGCCGCTGAAGCACAGCTGCCCTTCACTGAAGATGGCGGCCTTCATATCCTCATCGGAGGTCTGTTCCGGATACTCGCCGTCAGAGTCCACATTCCCGTCTCCGACGGCATTGGTCCCTTCCAGCACTATAAAGGTGCGCTTCTTGCTCTGGTTGTTGATGGCCGCCCCGGTGGTGTTGGTAAGGTTCAGATTATTCAGCGTGATGGCCTGTTTCTTGGAACTGTAAAGTTTGAAACACCCGTCGGAGGAAGTTCCCGAGAGCACATAATTCACCGTCTTTTTGCCTGAGTTCGTAACGATAATCCTCGCACCGTTCTTTTCGTACGATACATCCTTGACGCTGCCCGTGACGGAAACATCGTTCCCCGCGAATTGAATGGCGAGAGTGCCGTCGAATTCGGTATTGGCCACATTGTCTTCCGAATCCGTCTCCTCCTCTATCTCGACGGAAGAGTATGCGGGATCCGTCTCCTCGGGAGGGGTAGCGTTATTCTGATTCCAGTTCCACTGTCCACCGTCCTGATTCATATTCCCGTCGTTCCACGGATCCATATTGACCGAGCACGACAATACCTGAAACAGGAAGAGTATCATAAGCAATAAGGTACTTTTCTTCAACATAATATTAAACTTTAACGTGTATTACGACTCCAATAGTATATAAATGTTAAAAATACCAGTCATGAAAAAGTTAATTTCAGCCATCGGGGTACTGACAATAAGTTTTTCGGTACTCTCTGCACAGCCTCAAAAGGAATCCAGGCCAGCCCCTCCCAAACAGCAGGCTCCTGAAGAAATAGCCCGACATCAAGC
>DCIQ01000181.1 GCA_002317435.1 Bacteroidales bacterium UBA1722
TTCGGAAGCGGATTCGGGGGAAGTGGAGGCGGTTTGGGAAGAAGTGGAGGCGGTGGATTTTCCGGCGGGTTCGGAGGGGGGCATTTCGGCGGGGGAGGCGCCTCCGGGAAATTTTGAGACATCTGAGAACCGCCGAAATGCCCCGTTGGGGCCATCTGCATATTTGGATTATTTGCCTGCTGTTTTTGACTCCGGCGGAGACGGCAGCTTCGGATACGCTCCGGATAACGTTCATCGGCGACGTAATGCAGCACCGGGAGCAGCTGGTCAGCGCACATCGCCCGGGAAGGGACACCATCAGCCCCGACAGCTACGATTACAGCTCATATTTCAAATATACGGAGGACCGTCTCGGCTCCGCCGACTTCGCAGTGGCGAATATGGAGTTTCCCTGCGGAATCCCGCCGTATCGCGGATATCCCGCCTTCAGCGCACCTGCCTCTCTCGCCACGGCCACACGAGATGCGGGGGTGGACCTGTTCCTGTGCGCGAATAATCATATCTGTGACCGCGGAGCAGCCGGAATCAGGAGCACATTGGACCTGTATGATTCCCTGGGAGTTCTGAATACGGGTATCTACCGGGACTCTGCGGACTTCTTGGACCGTTATCCGCTTGTGGTGAACATAAAGGGTCCGCACGGTTCCATGTTCCGGGTGGCTTTCGTGAATTTCACGTACGGCACCAACGGGATACGGGTCCCTTCTCCCTTCGTCCCTGCGGTGATGGATACGGCAGCCGTGCGCCGGGCCATGGTGCGGGCGCGCTCCAGGGGCGCGGAATTTATCATAGTATTGCCCCATTGGGGCAATGAATATCAACTCACGCCGTCGGAAGAACAGCGCCGGTGGCAGCGGTTCCTTTTCGGATGCGGGGCGGATGCCATCATCGGCGGTCATCCCCACGTAATGCAGCCGGTGGAGATGTCTCCGGAGGGGGTGACGATGTTTTCCCTCGGGAATTTCATTTCCAATATGAGAGCCGCGAACACTCAGGCCGGAAGCATGTTCACCATACTTCTGACGCGGACTCCGGAGGGTGACATAGTGGTACCCGGCGTGGAGAATGTCATAGTATGGTGCCCCAGGAACTGCGGGCCCCTGCCCGGATGGACCGCACTCCCGATAGAGGATTTCTACGGACATCCCGAACTGTTTTCTTCCGCGGCGGAATATGAAAAAATGACAAGGACATTCAAGAATATATATGGCGACCAACAGTAAAGAAAGCAGGATATCACTGGGGGAAGTGGACCCTGTCGATATCTACGGAGTCAACAACAGAATTCTGGACAGGATAAAGGGTTATTTCCCGAAGCTGAAGATAGTGGCCCGCGGCTCGGAGATCATAGTCAGCGGAAGTGCCGCCGACAGAAAGCTGTTCGAGCAGCGTCTTCGGGATCTCATAGCCATCCGGCAGACCAAGAGGACACTGAATACGGATGATGTGGACCGTCTCTTCGATGTGGAAGAATTTCCGGGGACGGTGGAGGTTTCCGGGGATGCGGCGATGCCGGATTCGGTTTATAATATAGTTTATGGGAATGAGGGGCGTGTCGTGAAGGCGCGTACCCGGAATCAGAAGAAGATGGTCGACGAATACTGTCGGAATGACCTCATCTTCGCCCTCGGGCCCGCCGGGACAGGCAAGACTTATACCGCCATCGCCCTCGCCGTACGGGCATTGAAGAATAAGGAGGTGCGCAAATTGATTCTGACCCGTCCGGCGGTGGAGGCGGGCGAACGGTTGGGTTTTCTCCCGGGAGATCTGAAGGAGAAACTTGATCCGTATCTGCAGCCCCTGTACGATGCGTTGAGAGATATGATTCATCCCAAGAAACTTGAGGCCCTGATGGAGGAAGGAATTATTCAGATCGCACCTCTGGCATATATGCGGGGCAGAACTCTGGACAGCGCTTTCGTCATTCTGGATGAGGCTCAGAATACCTCGTTGGGGCAGTTGAAGATGTTTCTGACCCGTATGGGATGCAATGCCAAATTCATCGTTACCGGAGATGCCACCCAGATAGACCTGCCGAACAAGAGGGATTCGGGTCTGCTGCGGGGAATCGATCTGGTGAAAGACATAAAGGGTATCTCGGTGGTCCGTTTCGGTACCGAAGATATAGTGAGGCATCCGCTGGTGACCAAGATAGTGAAGGCATTCGACAGGGCGGAGCAGGAATCTTCTCCCGAGGTGTGATTCGCAAAAAGTTTTTTGGCGGGTGTGCTCTATTTTAGTACTTTTGCTTCTCTAGATACTTTGGATATGAAGACGATCAGAACATCCATGCTTATTCTGGCAGTGTCATTTACGATGTCCGGATGTGACTTTTTCCGGTCGATGGTCGGGACGACCTACATCTGCTGAACTCGATGCTCATCAGGCTTGAAGCTGCGGCGAAGGCTGAGCGCCAGCGTCAGGTGGAAGATTCGCTGAAAGCCGTGGAGATGGCCGCCGTACAGACGGAGAAGCCGGCACCGGTGGAGACACTTGAACCTGTGACGGATAGCGATCAGCGCTATCAGGTGGTTCTGGGCAGTTTCAAGGTGCCCGAAAATGCTGAAAGGTTTATAGATTTCCTGAAAGAGAATGGTTATACCCCGAAGTGTCTCAAGATTCAGAAACGGATATAAAGTTATATCTGCATACAGGAGACGATGATTTCTATCAGGCGGTCAAGGTTATGAAGGAGACCCTCGAATACGACTTCTGTCCGGAGGATGTCTGGATATACGACCTGAAACAGCACCTGCACGAATAATCGAGAACTACATAATACCAAAATAGATACAAATGAAAACAACTGCTTTTACAGAGAAACATATTGCGCTCGGCGCGAAAATGGTCCCGTTCGCCGGATATAATATGCCGGTGGAATATTTCGGGATAAATGATGAACATAAGACGGTCCGTACAGGAGTCGGTGTGTTCGATGTATCCCATATGGGAGAGATATGGGTGAAAGGCCCCAAAGCCCTTGAATTCATTCAGTACGTTTCTTCAAATGACGCCTCCGTCCTCTATGACGGGAAGATTCAATATGCCTGCTTCCCCAATGGCAAGGGCGGTATAGTGGACGATTTCCTGACATACCGCATAGATGAAAAGACCTATCTCCTCGTGGTGAATGCCGCCAATACCGAGAAGGACTGGAATCATCTCTGCTCCGTAGCCCCCAGGTTCGGACTCACCCCCGGCAAGGAACTCTATAATGCCTCCGATGAGATCTGCCAGCTGGCCGTGCAGGGTCCCAAGGCCATCGCCGCCATGCAGAAACTCACTTCCGAAGATATTACCTCGATGGAATACTATACCTTCAGGAAGTTGAAACTCGCCGGCATCGACGTGATATTCTCCGTTACCGGATATACAGGCGCAGGCGGATGTGAAATATATGCTGCGAATGAGGATGCCGACGCCCTTTGGAAAGCAGTCTTCGAGGCGGGTGAAGAGTTCGGCATCAAGGCCATCGGACTCGGTGCGCGTGACACTCTCCGTCTGGAGATGGGATTCTGTCTGTACGGCAATGACATCGATGATACGACCTCTCCTCTCGAAGCAGGTCTGGGCTGGATAACGAAATTCAATGACCGGAAGGGAGACTTCATCGACAGGGATTTCCTTCTCGCCCAGAAGGCCGAAGGGCTGAAACGGAAATTGGTAGGCTTCGAACTTATCGACAGGGGAGTTCCCCGTCACGGATATGAAGTTTGTGATGCGGAAGGTAACGTTATAGGACATGTGACTTCCGGGACCATGTCCCCCTCTATGCGCAAACCTGTCGGGATGGCTTATGTGAACGCTCCTTTCTATCAACTCGGATCGGAGATATTCATCAAGGTGCGTGACAGACTGCTCAAGGCGCAGGTGGTGAAAGCTCCTTTCTATAAGGAATAGACAGTACAGATACGAGAGGCAGGCCGTGCGGGAGTACGGCTTGTTTTTTGATTGGAGACCGATATGAAACGTTTATTTTTCTCACTTATTGCACTTATTTCCGTTTGCGGGGGATATGTTTCCGCACAGGATGCCGACTGCCCTTCGAGACTGCGTACGAGCGTAACTGAACTCTCTTCTGAAAAATATCAGGGTCGCAAAGCCGGTTCTGAGGGAGAGCGGATGGCGGCCGGTTATGTTTATGACAGGATGGCCGAAGCCGGAGTGGTGATGCTGTCCGGCAGGGACGGACAGGACTTCTCTATCGTGAGGGAGGTCGGGGACACTGTCTGCTCGCGGAACGTAGTCGGAATGGTGGAAGGATATGACCCTGAACTGAAGCATGAATATCTGGTGGTGGGAGCTAATATCGACCATATCGGGATGAACGTGATAATGCGTGACGGCAGGCAGGAGAAGCAGTTGATGCCGGGTGCGGATAACAATGCTTCCGGTGTGGCCTGTCTGGTGGAATTGGCACAGAGGGTCGCATCCTCCTCGTTCGCTTTCAAGCGTTCTGTCATATTCGTCGCATTCGGAGCGGGCAGGGAAGGTTTCGCCGGTGCCTGGTATTTCGTAAATCGCGGACCTGTCCCTGCTGACGGAATATCGATGATGCTGAATCTCAATATGGTGGGGAGACAGGGTCCGGAAAGTACCCTATCCTATTGCACGGCAGTGCCGAATGCGGAACTTACGTATATGACCGGCGAAGTATGCAGGGACCTGCTGATGCCGCCCATCCCCCAGCAGACGGGACATCTCCCTTCCGCTGACTACCTCGCGTTCTATGAGAAGGGTATACCTGTGATGCTGCTCTCCACCGGTGTGCATCAGGACTGGTATTCGTTCAGGGACACCCCGTCCAAACTCAACTATGACTATATGGAGACGGTATGCGAGTTCTCCTACTCGCTTCTGCTGAAAGCGGCCAATATGGCCGGGAAGGTGGCGCGTTCCTCCGCTCCTTCCGTACAGAACAC
>DCIQ01000208.1:0-4115 GCA_002317435.1 Bacteroidales bacterium UBA1722
CCGTGCGTCCTTCCGATACCCTCCACCACTCCCGACACTTCCAACACCCCGCAATAATCGTCCGAAAAAGAAGAAACCGACGGCAATCCTGTCCCTGACATGTCATGCAGCAGACCGGAGACGAAGAGAAACGATGCCGCCAGCCACAGATATACCTGCCCGCGGTTCTTCGATGATGATTTGGATTCACCCGCCACTATACCCATACCTCACCCATTTTTAATGATGACTATCCGGACGCAATTTATGGATAATCGTCCAAAATGGTTACCTTTGCGGGATTATGAAAGGACGGTATTTCCTTTTTCATGACAGCGGTAATTTTTATAAAAAACACAACATAAAAAAACGTCTGAAAATATGATTATTCTGGTATTGAACTGCGGAAGTTCCTCACTGAAATATCAGGTGCTCGACATGAAGAGCGCTGATGACTACACCCTGATGGCCAAAGGGCTGGTGGAAAGAATCGGAATGGGAGAAGGGGATATCACCCACAAACCTTCGGGAAAAGAGAAAGTTGAGATTCATAAAGACATCCCGGACCATACCGTAGGTATAAGTTCAGTTCTGGAACTCCTCACAGATTCCAAGTCAGGAGTGCTCAAGTCATTGAACGACATCGACGCAGTCGGTCACAGAGTGGCCCACGGCGGGGAAACTTTCAAGAGTTCCGTAAAAGTGGACACCGCCGTAATCGCAGGCATCGAAGCCAACTGTGAGCTGGCTCCGCTGCATAACCCGGCCAACCTGCTGGGCATCAAAGCCGTGGAGACCCTTATGCCGGGCACCCCACAGGTAGCGGTATTCGACACGTCATTCCATCAGACCATGCCCGACTATGCGTATATGTACGCAGTACCTTATGAATATTATGAGAAATACCGTCTCCGCCGCTACGGCTTCCACGGGACCAGTCATAAATTCGTGGCAGCCAAAGCCTGTGAGTTTCTGGGACTGGACATGGAAACTTCCCGAATCATCACCTGCCACCTCGGAAACGGCAGCAGCATCACCGCCATACATAACGGCAAGTCCGTGGACACATCCATGGGATTCACCCCTCTGGAAGGAGTCGAAATGGGCACCCGCTGCGGAAACATCGACCCGGGAGCTGTCCTCTACATCCAGGAAAAGGAGCATCTCGACACTGCAGGCATAAACAAGGTACTCAACAAGCAGAGCGGACTCATCGGCATTTCCGGCATATCTTCCGATAACCGTGACATCCAGACGGCGGCGGCTCAGGGAGAACCCAGAGCCAGACTGGCTGCCGAGATGCTTTACCACAGTGTCAGAAAATACATCGGTGCATACAGCGCGGTAATGGGAGGTGTCGATGTGATAGTATTCACCGGAGGCATCGGAGAAAACGACTGGAGAGTGCGCGGACAGATTATGAAATCATTCGGATATCTGGGAGTGGAGTTCGACGAAGAGGCGAACCGCAGCAGTGCCGGAGAGGACGCACTGCTCACCGCACCGTCTTCAAAAGTCAAAGTGGTGGTTCTCACCACGAACGAAGAACTTGTAATCGCCAGAGACACCATGGCACTGGCCAAATAAAAAATCATTCAGGACAACGAACTATAAAGCTGCAATAATATGATTACTACATTCGAACAGATTTACGAACAACTCCGTTCCAAGAACAAGAAACGTCTGATAGCGGCATGGGCAGTAGATGACCATACCATCACCGCCGTCCACAAGGCAGTCCGGATGGGCATCGTGGAAGCCACTCTGGTGGGAGATGCAGATATGATAAAAAAAGTCTGCGAAGCGGAACATCTGGACGATTCCGCATTCACGGTCATCGACAACAAGGACGAACTCAAGTCTATCGCACAGGCAGTCCTCATGGTACGTCAGGGGATGGGAGACATCCTTATGAAGGGGCTGTGCTCCACCGATAAATACATGCGCGGCATCCTCAACAAGGAAGCCGGGCTTCTCCCTCCCAAGGCAGTTCTCAGCCACGTGTCAGTTCTCCAGAATCCGATGTACAAAAAACTCATCATTCTGGGTGACATGGCCGTGATTCCCGCTCCGGATCTGGCTCAGAAGATAGCCATCACCAAATATCTGGTCAACACGGCCAAGGCTCTCGAAATCCCCAAACCGAAAGTGGCGTTCATAGCAGCTACGGAACAGATGCTTCCCGCCATGCAGGCCTGTGTGGATGCCGCCATCCTCTCCAAGATGTGCGACCGCGGGCAGATTCCCGGATGCGTAGGGGACGGTCCCCTCGCCCTCGATGTGGCCATCGATGAAGAATCGGTAAAAATCAAGAAGATGACCAGTCCCGTGGCAGGAGACGCCGACTGCCTGCTGTTCCCGGCCATCGAACCGGCCAATGTCTTCTACAAGGCCAACTCCAAACTCTGCCCCGACGTCAAACAGGCAGCCATCGTGGCCGGTGCCATGGCACCCTGCGTACTGTCCAGCCGGGCGGACAGCATCGACACCAAATTGAACTCCATCGCACTGGCGGCACTGACAGCGAAATAGCCATTTCATCAGATTCGAAACAATGGGAGGAATTTTCGGAGTCATCAGCCGGCGACCCTGTGTCACCGACCTGTTCTACGGAACCGATTATCATTCGCATCTGGGTACCAAACGCGGAGGCATAGTAGTCCATAACGGAGACGGTGTCTTCGCCAGAGATATCCATAGTCTGGAAAGTTCATATTTCCGCATCAAATTCGCCGATGACCTTCACAAATACACCGGACTCTCGGGACTCGGAGTCATCAGCGATACTGATTCACAGCCCATCCTGCTGAATTCTCATCTTGGCAAGTTCGCCATCGTAACCGTGGGGAAAATCAACAATCTGAAGGAACTGGAAAAGGAACTTCTGGACAAGAACAAAACATTCTCGGAACTCAGTTCGGGCAAGACCAATCCCTCTGAGATCATAGCCACCATCATCGCCGACTGCGACACCTTCACCGAAGGCATCCACAGGGTGCAGAGAAAAATTAAAGGTTCCTGCACATTCTGCCTGCTCACGGAGAACGGCATCATCGCAGCAAGGGATTTATATGGGCGGACGCCGCTCATCATAGGTCATAAGGAAGGGGCCCATGCCGTATGCATGGAGACTTGCAGTTTCTCGAATCTCGGATATGAACAGGAATACAACATAGGTCCCGGAGAAGCTGTTCTGATTACAGCCGATGGAATAGAGCAGTTGGTAAAGCCCAAAGACAAGATGCAGATATGCTCTTTTCTCTGGGTATATTACGGATATCCCGTCAGCTGCTACGAAGGCAAGAACGTGGATGACGCCAGGTGGGCTCTCGGAAACAAACTGGGTAAGACAGATGACTCGGACGCTGAATTCGTATCCTGTATCCCCGATTCGGGCACCTGCATGGCCCTCGGATTTGCCCACGGCAAAGGGATTCCCTACCGCAAGGCGGTGGTGAAGTACACCCCCACATGGCCCCGCAGTTTCACTCCGACCACTCAGGTGGAGAGAAATCTCGTGGCCAAGATGAAACTGATTCCAAACACGGACATAATGCGTTCGAAGCGGATAATATTCTGCGATGACTCCATAGTCAGGGGTACCCAATTGAAAGACAATGTCATCCAATTCGAACAATACGGAGCCAAGGAAGTCCATGTAAGGATCAGTTGTCCTCCCCTGCTCTTCCCCTGCGAGTTCCTGAATTTCTCGGAATCCAATACTCCTCTGGAGCTTATCAGCCGCAGATTTGTTCAGTTGAAAGAAGGAGCTCACGACAAGAATCTCGGCAAGTATGTAAGAAACGACACTCGGGAGCATCGGGAGATGGTGGAATACATACGACAGGAGCTGAAACTCTCGTCCCTGAAATTCAACACCATGGAGCATCTCATCGAAGCCATCGGCCTCCCGAAGGAATGTATCTGCACACATTGTTTCGACGGAAGCAGTTACGGTTATTGAAACGGAATCAGCGCCAATCCATAAATATTATTATAAATAGAAACTATTTTTGGCGATAAATTAAAAAGATTATTACATTTGTAATGCCTAATGATAATAAATCATTATAAAAAGTTTACCCAAAAATAAAGTACCCTATCATGAATATTTTTGTATCAAGCCTTAATTTCCG
>DCIQ01000208.1:4255-5799 GCA_002317435.1 Bacteroidales bacterium UBA1722
GGCATGAAAGCCATCGAGGCTCTCAATGGAACGGAACATATGGGACGCACCATCAGTGTGGCCGTAGGTTCAGAAAGACCCGCCAAGGCAGAATAAACGAACTGACACCATGGTCTGCATAAAAAAAGTGACCCGAACGGGGTCACTTTTTTTTATGGAATCGATGAACCGGATTACTTGACATTCTCTTTGTGTATCCGACGTGTCAGAATCTGCACGAATCTGTATTCGGAGAAGAATTCTCCGGCGATGACTCTGAGTACGGTATATCCGGGAACCGCCACCAGCATACCGATGACACCCCAGATATGGGCAGCCATCAGAATCACCAGAAAAATTTCGAGAGGATGAGCCTTCACGCTGCTCGAATATATTACCGGCTGGAATACATAATTGTCGATTAACTGAGTGATCAGGCAGACAGCCAGCACCACGATGAGGAAAGCCCCGAGGGAACCGGTGAAACCGGCACTGGACCGTGTCACCAGAGCCATCATGACGGCCAGCACTTCTCCGACCAGAGGTCCCAGATAGGGGATGACATTTATAATACCCGTAATGGCAGCGACTATTATCGCAGTATTCACCTCCATCCTGGCCAGAAGGGTAAGTCCGATTCCGTTGAGCAGCATTATGCACAGCGACTCTATTATAATGCCTGTGAAATATCTGGACAGGAGGGAAGACACTTCCTTGGATGTAGTGATTACCTTCTGTTCCAATTCCTTGGGCACCATGGACGCCACGGCCTCAGTGATAAGTCCTTCCTGATTGATACAGAAGAACGTTATAAAAAAGATGGAGAATACTGATATCGCGACATCCGCTACAAGTGAAGATATGGAACTCACGAATGAGGATACCGTAGTAACGTTCACCAGTTCCACAAGTTGATTCATGGCGAACACCTCTATCCTGAAATCAGGCCCCACTTTCGGGAACACTTCCCTCACCCACCGGTTGAAACCGGACATGGGTCCGGCGACAGTATCGAGATTCAGCGTCGCCAGCACTCCGGTAATCTTCCCCGCCAGCGGGGCGATGAGCAGGAACACGGAAAAGAATACCACGAAAAGCAGGAGCAGCGTAATCAACGTAGCCAGCCAGGACGGCATTCTTACCTTTTTCACATGCAGTTTCTCGAGACGTCTTCTGATAGGTCTGCCTATCAGTGACAACACTGTAGCGACTGCCAGATAGATGACTATATGGCGGAAATACCAGCAGATAAGAGCGACGGCCGCCAAAGCGGCCGTCCACCCCATAACTTTCAGTACCTTATTGTCCGATTCAGACATATCGGATAAGATATGGAGATATTACTCTCCGAGATAAGTATTGTATTTATCGTATCCTGTCTGATATTCAGCACCCTTCGAACGGAGTATGAAGTACGCCTGTTTGAGGGGCTGTGCCACAGCCTGCTTGAACTCTTCTTTCTCGCAGTTGTCAAAGACCCTCTCGAAAGGAGACAGACAGTCTATCAAAGCCTTGTCGAATTTTTCCTTGAGGATGTCGTAACCCTTGTAGTCATTGATATCGAG
>DCIQ01000208.1:5894-7377 GCA_002317435.1 Bacteroidales bacterium UBA1722
TCTATTTCATTCGACTTGTTATATAATTCTTCGGCCTTGGCCCTGTCACCCAACTGTTTGAATACGTTGGCCTCGGCATAGAACAAAGAAGCGTTACCGGGTTCGTTGGTCTGGGCGGTATGGATGAGTTCGAGAATCTTGTTGGGATCGTCATTGGTCTCCAGATAGATATTGATAAGGGAGATGAGGATTGACTGGCTGGTGGGATAAGCCTTGAAACCCTTGTTCAGTACATCCTTGGCACCTTCCACGTCACCTTCATTCTTCAGTATCTCAGCGAGGGATGAATGGGCATTGCCGTCCTGGTCGAAACCGATGGATACACACTCCTGATAATATTTCTTGGCAGCGGCCTTGTCGCCGGCAGCATTTTTCAGGGCACCGGTATAATAGATGGAGATGCTGTCCTTTCCGCCCACCACCGCATTGTCGGTGGCACGAAGGGATTTCTCGAAACAATCGGCCGCCTTGGTCATGTCACCGAGGAAATAAGCAGCCCATCCATCGTTCTGATACGCTTCACGGACCTTGCCGAGAGCGGTGACGATATCGCTCTTCTTGGTGTTCTTTTCATCTGTCGCGGCAGCCTTCAGATAGGCGTCGATGGCTTTCGACAGAATGTCTTCGTCCATAAGAGGCTTGGTTATATTGATGAACTCAAGCCCTGATCCCGAATAATAGAGTTCCTTGTCTTCATAACGGTCCACCACGAACTGGGTACCGTTAAGGGTTACGTTATCAGAAGAGACTACCTGCTGGCTGCCCATCACGAGTTTGACTTCCGTCTGCTTCGCGCCGGGCCATACATCACCCCTGATAGCCTGATAACCTGACAGATAGGCATCACCAAGTGTCATCCATGTAGTAACCTTCGCCGCTTTCTTGGCATCCTGTGAAGCTGCTTCAGCCTTAGATATCTTCGAAAGCAGTGCGTCTCTGTTCTGAGCACCGGCCACAAGAGCGACACAAAGTGCCGAGATAAGTAAAATACTTTTTTTCATAATCGAGTATTAATTAAATGATCTGTTATTCTTCCGATGTCTCCTCAGGTTTGGCCTCGCTCTTGTCCACACAGCACACCGCTGCGATAGAGTCGCCTTCCCTCAGGCTTATGAGTTTTACACCCTGGGTGTTACGTCCTGCCGTTCTGACGTCGGACACCGCAAGGCGGATAGTTATTCCCGACTTGTTTATTATCATCAGGTCATTATCGTCATTCACGCTCTTGATAGCGATAAGATCCCCTGTCCTATCCGTAATGTTTATGGTCTTGACGCCCTTGCCGCCCCTGTTGGTAACACGGTATTCACCAATCTCGGAACGTTTCCCGTATCCGTTGGCACTCACTACCATAATATTGTTGGTGTTCTGTTCCTTCAACTGCCCCGATACACAAATCATACCGATCACTTCATCTTCCTCGCCGATGGATATGCCTCTTACCCCCATACCGGTACGGCCGATGGCTCTGGCCTTCTCCTCG
>DCIQ01000208.1:7387-13162 GCA_002317435.1 Bacteroidales bacterium UBA1722
GGAACCTGATGCACATACCGGAACGGACTCCCATCATTATGTCACAGGTGCCGTCAGTCATGCACGCCTCCAGCAGGGCGTCATCCTCACGGATATTGATGGCGATGACCCCGTTCGTCCTGGGACGGCTGTATTCGGACAGAGCCGTCTTCTTCAGAATACCCTTCTTCGTACAGAGCACTATGAAATGGTTCTCCACATATTCCTTGTCGGAAAGGTTCGCGACATTCAGATAAGCACAGATGGCATCATCCGGTTCGATGTTCAGAACATTCTGGACAGCGCGGCCCTTGGAAGCCTTGGTGCCTTCCGGAACTTCATATACTTTCAGCCAGAAACATTTTCCCTTCCGGGTAAAGAACAGCATGGTGCTGTGCATGTTGGCCACATATATGTGCTCTATGAAATCCTCCTCTCGGGTGGTGGAGCCCTTCGCCCCGACACCTCCGCGGTTCTGGAGACGATATTCGGAAAGCGAGGTCCTCTTGATATATCCCATGTGGGAGATGGTGATGACCACATCCTCGTTCGGGTAGAAATCTTCCGGATTGAAATCATCCGCCGACGGGGCTATCATGGTGCGGCGCGGGTCGCCGTATTTCGCCTTGAGCTCCTGCAGTTCGTCCTTTATCATCTGCATCTGCTCGGGTTCGCTGGCGATGAATTCCTCCAGTTCGGCGATGCGCTTCATCAACGCATCATATTCGGACTGAAGCTTCTCCCTCTCGAGACCGGTCAGCTGGCGGAGCTTCATCTCCACGATGGCCGTAGCCTGGATCTCCGAGAGTCCGAAACGCTCCATCAGATTGGCGACCGCCTCCGAAGGGGTGGCCGAAGCCCTTATTATGGCGATGACTTCATCTATAAAGTCGAGGGCCTTGAGAAGTCCTTCGAGGATATGCGCACGGGCCTTGGCCTTATTGAGTTCGAATTGCGCCCGGCGCACCACCACGTTATGCCTGTGCTTCACATAATATTTGATGAGCTGACTGAGATTCAGCAGACGGGGACGGCCGTCCACCAGGGCGATATTGTTCACCGAGAAGCTCGACTGGAGCTGTGTCTCGCGGAACAGGGTGTTCAACACTACGCTGGAGACCGCATCCATCTTCAGTTTGATGACGATGCGCATTCCCTTGTGGTCACTTTCGTCATTGATGTATGCGATGCCGTCTATCTTCTTGGATTCCACCAGCTCCGCCATCTTCTCGATGAGTTCCCTCTTGTTCACCATATAGGGAATCTCCTCCACCACGATGGTCTCCCTTCCGTTGGGCGCCACCTCTATCTCCGTCTTCGAGCGGACCACTATGCGTCCCCTTCCGGTCTCGAAAGCGTCACGTATCCCGCCGATGCCCTGAATGATGCCTCCGGTGGGGAAGTCCGGCCCCTTTATATACTGCATCAGTTCTTCGGTGGTGATGGCCGGATTGTCGATCCAGGCACAGATACCGTCGGCCAGTTCCCCCAGATTATGGGGAGCCATATTCGTGGCCATGCCTACGGCAATACCGTTCGATCCGTTCATCAGCAGCAGAGGTGCCTTCGCGGGAAGCACGAGGGGTTCCTTCAGCGTCTCGTCGAAGTTCGGAGCGAAATCCACGGTATCCTTGTCCAGGTCCGCAAGGGACTCTTCCGCCAGACGACGGAAACGTGCCTCGGTATAACGCATTGCCGCAGGCGAATCCCCATCTATCGAACCGAAGTTTCCCTGACCGTCCACCAACATGTAACGGAGGCTCCAGTCCTGAGCCATCCTGACCATCGCATCATATACGCTCGAATCTCCGTGAGGATGATATTTACCAAGCACCTCACCGACGATACGGGCCGATTTCTTATGCTGACCTCCGGAGGTCAGACCCAATTCATTCATACCGAACAGCACCCTTCTATGTACCGGCTTCAACCCGTCACGCACATCCGGGAGGGCACGAGAGACTATCACCGACATACTGTAGTCGATGTAGGCACTTTTCATCTCATTCTCGATATCTATTTCGATGATACGCCCCCTGTTATCATCGAACTCCTGCACTTCCTCGTCTTTAACTTCTTCAATATCCATTATTTACCTACTATTGTTTTTAATATAAAATAACTCGCTAATATAGTCAGATTTTTCTACATCGCCAAATGTCGGTTTTGCTTCATAATTATGTACTCAAGCTTCACAGGCGCGAAACTTGAGTTGATATACTTGCGAAACTTAAATTATGTATTTTTGCATATAAAATAGCAGGTACGATGAAAGTCATCTTGTCGAAAGACGTAAACGCCATATTAGTTTTCGCAGGAGAGGAAGCCGTCCGGACCGGATGGTCACAAATCGGTGTGGATCACGCTATTCTGGCCATTTTGAGACTTTCGGAGTGTCAGGCGGCCAGACTGCTGAGGGACGGGATGCACATGGACCTCTCCCGCATCAAATCCCGTATCGAAGCCGGGATCGACAAGGGTGAATCCATCCCTTACTCCAGTTCCGGCTCAGTCGGATTCTCCGAAGAATTCAAGGAGTGTTTCCGGACCATGATTCTGGAGGGGACGGCCCCGGGCAGGAACGAATGTGACACACTGTCCCTGTTGCTGGCGGCTCTCCAGCAGGGGAACTGCGAATTCGCCAGAATGATGGGAGAAGAAGGAATCAGCCTCGAAGACACCCGCAAAGCGATAGCGTCCCTCTATCCGGGACGCGGAGATACCGCAGACGCGGAAGAAGATGACGGAGCCGATGATATTGCCTCCGGCAATAAAACAATTCCCTCACTGCAGAGCGACGGTCCGCTCATAAGCCGGTTCGGGCGGGACCTCACCGCGGCGGCCGCCGGAGGCGAACTCGACCCGGTGGTGGGACGCGACGCCCAGATCGGCAGAATAGAGCAGATTCTCTGCCGCCGGAAGAAAAACAACCCTATCCTCATAGGCGAATCCGGAGTGGGCAAATCAGCCATAGTCGAAGGTCTCGCACAGAGGATCACGAAGGGAGCCGTACCGCGTCCCCTGCTGGGCAAGAAAATCTGGTCCCTCGACATCGCCTCCCTGGTGGCCGGAACGAAGTACCGGGGACAATTCGAAGAAAGGGTGAAGAAAATCCTCCTGGAACTCCGCGAGAGACCGGACCTGATCCTGTTCATAGACGAAATCCACACCATCGTGGGAGCCGGCGGCTCCCCCGGCTCCCTGGATGCGGCCAACATACTCAAACCCGCCCTCTCCAGGGGCGAGTTCCAATGCATCGGCTCCACCACCATAGATGAATACCGCCAGAAAATAGAAAAAGACGGGGCCCTCGAAAGAAGATTCCAGAAAGTACTTGTGGAGCCGACACGTTTCGAAGAGACACTGGATATTCTGAAAGCTGTCGCCCCCGAATACGAAGAGCATCACAGGGTTTTCTATACGGAAGAAGCCCTTAAAGAATGTATAATCCTGTCCGACAGATATATCACTGACAGAAGCCAGCCGGACAAATCCATCGGCCTGATGGACGAAGCAGGTTCGCGGGCCAGCCTCTCACATGCCGATATCCCTCCTGAGATTCTCAAACTGCGCCGGGAGAAGGAAGAAGCCGCGAAGAAGAAGACGGAAGCGGCCGCCAGGCACGATTTCCCGAATGCAGAAAAATACAGGGATGAAGAACTGTCCATAAAAAAGAGACTGGACGACTCGCTTATGTCCCATGATACCGGAAACGGCGGATCACCGGTCACCGTAACCGCCGAGGACATATCTTCGGTAATATCGTCCATGACAGGCATTCCGTTGAGCCGGATAGAACTTTCCGAAAGCCACCGGCTCCTGAAAATGGCCGACTCCCTCCGGAAGGAAGTCATAGGGCAGGACGAAGCGGTGGACCTGACCGTGCGCGCCATCCAGCGAAACAGGGCCGGACTGCGCTCCCCCGAAAGGCCCATCGGCACATTCCTGTTCCTCGGGCCTACCGGAGTCGGCAAGACATTTCTGGCCAAGAAACTTTCAGAATCCCTGTTCGACTCCACCGATGCCCTCATCAGGATAGATATGAGCGAATATATGGAGAAGCATGCCGTCAGCCGCCTCATCGGAGCCCCTCCGGGCTACGTAGGATATGACGACGGAGGCCAGCTGACCGAAAAAGTGAGAAGGCATCCATATAGCGTAGTCCTTCTCGACGAGATAGAAAAGGCCCACCCCGACATATTCAACATACTCCTCCAGGTATTGGACGAAGGACGCCTCACTGACAGCAACGGACGGAACATCGACTTCCGGAACACCGTGATAATCCTCACTTCGAACGTAGGGTCCCGTGAACTGAAAGAATTCGGAAAAGGAATCGGATTCCCGACTTCCGGGACGGAGACGTCGGGACGTTCGGACAAACACATCATCTCCAAGGCGCTTGGCAGAACCTTCTCGCCCGAGTTCCTCAACAGACTCGACGAACAGATAGTTTTCCGCCCGCTTGACCGGGACGACATATCCCGTATCATCGATATGGAGATACGCAAGCTCCACGAAAGAATCCGTATGGCAGGCTACACTCTGCATATCACACCTTCCGCCCGGAAGTTTGTCTCCGAGGCGGGATTCGACCCCGATTTCGGGGCCAGGCCCATCAAGAGGGCCATCCAGAGATATGTGGAAGATCCCGTCTCCAATGCCATCCTTTCGAAACGTCCCTCCGACAAACCACTGAAACTGAAACTGAGAAAAGATAAAAACGACACCATCTGCGAATAAACGTCTATGGAAAAACGACACAGGACACTTGAAGAAATCTCCGGGATCATGAAGGCGGAGATGGAAGCCGTACTGAAAAAAAGCGGCGTCATGCATCATCTCTTCGCGAGAGTCAAATCCCCTGAATCGATAAGGCACAAGATGGGACTCAAGGGAGAGAAATACCGCAGCGGAGCAGCCCGGATTCAGGACATCCTCGGCTTCAGAATAGTATTCTACTTCCCGGACGACGTGGATATAATGGCCGACCATCTTTCATTCATGGACATTCTGGACAGTTCTGTGGACAAGCCCGACGTATGCACGTTCAGTCCCAAACGTCTGAACCTGACCATGAGAATTCCTGAAGAATTTGCAGAAGATTTCAGGGCGGGACTCCCGCAGGAATATGCCCGGTATATAGATGACGCATACGAAATACAGCTGAGAACCGTCTATTCGGAAGGATGGCATGAAGTGGAACACGACCTGCGCTACAAATGCAAGGAAGACTGGATAGGATATGAAAAATACTCACGTACTCTGAACGGTGTCATAGCCACGCTCGAGACTGCGGAATATAGTATGATGGCCATCTTCAACGAACTGGCCGAAAAGAATCTGCAGGACGGAAACTTCAGGGCGATGATCAGGAACAGGCTCCGCCTGCGCATCACGACGGAAGATTTCTCCCCCAGTATAAAAGAATTTCTGATACGCCATCCCGATATCGTCAAGGAGATATTCTACTCCGACCGTATGGTTTTCATACTGACTCTGCTGAACCACGAAGAGCCCATCCCGCTCTCGTATGACAACATTATCTTCCTCCTGAACAGGATTTTCCTGAAAAACGGGGACATATCAGCTCTGGAGTCACCTGAAGCCAAGGCGAAACTGGAATCTTTCTTCCATTCATAGCCACCGTTAAAAAAAATTTGGTATTAAAGTTCTTTTTCGTACTTTTGCAGCCCGAAATCGAATAGACGACGGTCTGATCCGCTAGCTCAGTTGGTAGAGCACAACACTTTTAATGTTGGGGTCTTGGGTTCGAGCCCCAAGCGGGTCACGAAA
>DCIQ01000161.1:0-714 GCA_002317435.1 Bacteroidales bacterium UBA1722
ACCGATCCCGGCTATATCACCAACGGGGTTACGGCTTCGAACTGGGGAGGAAAACTCGGATATTCGCTTTCACATTTCCTGTTCGCCAAATTGTTCGGTTTCGGAGCGTTCTCCGTGCCGGTATTCCTGACATTCGCCGCCGTGGCCTGTTTCAATGTCCGTGCGGTGCGTCTGTGGAGAATCCTGTTTCTGTGTCTGCTGGGATGCATTGCGGTGTCTCTCACCTGTGCCTTCGTCGGTTCCGTGTTCCCGTCCCTTTCATCCGTTTTCGAGAATGGGGCCGGAGGGTCCTACGGATTTTATGTGAACGAATGGGCGTGTGCCATGCTCGGCGCCACGGGCTCCGGTTTGTCGATTCTTTTCCTGGACCTGCTCTGGGGCGTGCTGCTCAGCAGGCGCGTGGCGGAGTGGATATCGGGCATCGCCGACAAGCTGTTCGCCCCCCGCATCAGTTCTGAAAAATCCCCCGATGAATCCGTGGAAACCGGTGAATCCGGGTCCTGCGATGATCCCGCCGCCGTCGGGGAGGAGGAGGATATTGCCGGAGGCGATAACGATATGGACGGAGATGTCACGGACGGTTCCGACGCGGATGCGGAGACGGCGGATATACCGCTTTCCGATATAAGTCTGCCTGACGGCAATATCATCCCGGAAGGTGTGGAGCCGCAGGAGGAGATTCCCGCCGCCCCCGAGCCCCAGGACCTTCCCGCC
>DCIQ01000161.1:815-2634 GCA_002317435.1 Bacteroidales bacterium UBA1722
CTGAGTCTCTCGCATTACAGACTGCCTTCCACCGATATTCTGGAGGATTATCGCAACCAGAGTTTCATCCCCACCATGGAGGAGCTCAGGAACAATAACCAGAGAATCATCCAGGCTCTCAAAAGTTATAAGATAGCGGTGAACAAGGTCTCCGCGAAAGTGGGACCTACCGTCACCCTTTTCGAGGTGGTGCCCGCTCCCGGTGTGAAGGTGTCCCAGATCAAGAGCCGTGAGGAGGACATCGCCAGGGAACTTGCCGCCATCGGTGTCCGCGTGGTGTTCCTGCCAGGCTCGAATGCCATAGGGATAGAGGTGGCCAATGCCAAGCCGAGCACAGTCTCCATGAAGTCCGTGCTGGAGGATGTCAAGTTCAGGGAGACCAGGATGGAGCTTCCGGTCGCCATAGGCCGTACCATTTCCAATGAGGCGATGATCTTCGACCTGGCCAAGATGCCCCACCTGCTTGTGGCGGGGGCCACGGGACAGGGCAAGTCGGTGGGTCTGAATGCGCTCATCACGTCGCTTCTCTACAAGAAGCACCCTTCGGAACTGAAATTCGTGCTGGTGGATCCCAAGAAGGTGGAGCTTTCCCTCTATTCTCCCATAGAGAACCATTATCTGGCCAAGCTTCCCGAGGCGGAGGAGGCCATAATTACCGATACGGACAGGGTGGTATATACTCTCAAGTCTCTCTGCAAGCTTATGGACCGCCGATATGACCTTCTGAAGGCGGCCAGGGTGAGGAACATAAAGGAGTATAACGAGAAGTTCCTTTCCCGTCAGCTGAATCCCCAGAAGGGACACGACTTTATGCCGTATATTGTGGTCATAATAGATGAGTTCTCCGACCTGTTGATGACGGCCGGCAAGGATGTGGAGGACCCTATCACCCGTCTGGCCCAGCTGGCACGTGCCATCGGAATCCATCTGGTGATAGCTACCCAGCGTCCCACCACCAATATAATCACAGGTACCATAAAGGCCAATTTCCCCGCCCGCATAGCTTTCAAGGTGATGACAGGCATCGATTCGAAGACCATTCTGGACCAGACAGGAGCCAACAGGCTCATCGGCCGCGGAGATATGCTCCTCTCCACCGGGAGTACGGAGCCCGTGCGTGTGCAGTGTGCCTTCATAGATACTCCGGAGGTGGCCAGGCTCACCGAATTCGTACACGGTCAGCCGGGCTTCGGAACGGCATATCTGCTGCCTGATTATAATCCGGAACTGGAGGGAGGCGGCGGTGCCGCGCAGTCCCGTTCCGGCGGCAAGGGATCCGACAGGGATGAACTTTTCGAGGAGGCGGCCAGACTCATAGTCAGGGAGCAGTTGGGTTCGACGTCCCTGATCCAGAGAAAACTGAACGTGGGCTTCCCGAAGGCCGGGAGACTTATGGACCAGCTGGAAGAGGCCGGTATAGTGGGTCCTTCCGAAGGTTCGAAGCCCAGACAGGTGAGAGTCTCTTCGATGGAGGCTCTGGAACGGATTTTGGGGCTGATTACCCAGTGATGTCGTCATGAATGCATCGGTCCATATATTTATGACACTGGCGTGTCTCCTGGCACCCGCATCCGGCTCCCTGCTGGAGAAGATGCAGGCGCGTATCGCCGCGATGGGGACCATCGAGATAACCGTCAAGGTGGAGGATACCGACGTGAAGGTAATCTCATCGGGACACTGTTATATGATGGAGAGCAGGGGGATGTGTATATGGTGTGACGGTGAGTCCCAATGGGTATATAATGAAGATTCGCAGGAGATGACGGTTACCGCCTTCGATCCGGAAGGGGATGACGTGGCGGACAATCCTACCGTCATC
>DCIQ01000052.1 GCA_002317435.1 Bacteroidales bacterium UBA1722
ACCGTATCTGGCAGGACGCCCCTTGCTGAAAAACGGCTGGGACACCGAGCTGAAGTAGAATGTGTCATACTCAGTATTAAGGATGTTCTTCCCCCAGAACGTGACGTTGACCTTTCCGAAACCGAATGTCAGATGAGCCCCGAGCAGAGAATAGAACGGCTGGTAGAGGGAATTCATCTCATCCCAGTATATCCTGCCGATTCCGTTGTAGTCGGCACCGGCGGAAATTTTCTTCAGTCCCCCTGCAGGTATGGTCCATGTATAGGCAAGTGCTCCCGACAGGGTATTCTGCGGAGCATAGGGGAGATAATTTCCCGAATAATCCCCTGACGCATCCTCATACACGTCGAAAACGGCATCAGTATGGCCCCAGGCGGCACGGATATCCAGACCACGGTACACATAATTCAGGGAGACCTCTCCTCCGAGACTGTGCGAACGGGCTGCATTCGACATCATACGGCCGGTGTTATTGCCTTTAGGCAATACTGTAACCTGCTGATTCTGGCAGAGTATGTAGAAGGCTGAAAAATCGATGGAAAGTCCTTCCGCGGGGGAGAGATGGCCTCCTATCTCGAAATTCCAGTTCTCCTCGGGCTTGTAGCAGGTCACGCCGGCGCTCTCGTAGGAGCTGGTACCGCCCTTGCCTCCCATCCCGAACTCGTTCATAAGGTTGTTCTTCATGTTCACCTGCAGGATGTCGGAAAAAATGTTGGTATTGAATCCGCCCGCACGGTATCCGCGGGTGGCGGTAAAGTAAAGTTCACCCCAATCCTTATTGAAGGATACACCTATCTTCGGCAATAGTCTCAGGAACGAGAGATCCTCAGTCCCCTCGAATACGGTGGGAAGGGGCTTGAAGTCCTTCATCATCATATTGAAACGGTAGTTCACAAGACTGGATGAGCAGTAATCCATCTTCGTGGTCTCATAGTCAAGCCTCAGACCGGCAGTGAAAGTCCAGTTCCCGGTCCTCCATTTGGATTCGTGGTAGAGCGCTGCTCCGAAAGTGGGTATCGTGAAATCGCTTTCGATGGTGAATCCGGGCTCCTCGAATTCTATCTTGCCGGCGGGGAATACCTTCTTGATGGCCGCGTTTGCTGTCCCGAGTATCAGATCGTCAACTCCTTCCTGATGGAAATTCACGGGAGCGGAGATGTTTTGGAATTTTCCGAATACGAAAGCACCGCAGAGCCAGTCCCATATCTTACCTTCGGAATTGTTCCTTATGACCACATCCTGCGAAAGATTCAACTCACGCTGGAGTTGGTCCAGAGTGAAGAGGTCGCGGGTGGTGAAGTCCTGGTCCAGAGTCATCTTGTCGGAGAGGTAATTCACCCCGGTTATGGTAGAAATCCTGATCTTCTCAAATGTCTTCCCGGCCTTAAAACCTTCACTTATGAAGGCGCGCTGATAACCGCAATAGTCATTATAGTTCAGCGGTTCACACACACCCTCTTCCGGGAGATATCTCCTATAGGCATAACCACCCTGATTCGTAAAGGCGAGGTAGATGGTATTGTCATAGTTCCATCCCCTCCTGTCCTTCCATTCGAAACGGTTACGAAGTCCGAAGTCATCCCCCCAGTCGGCATATCTGCCCGTATATTCATTCTTCACATCACCGGCATCGTGGCGGTAGGAGACAGAAACAGAGTAGCCGAAACGGTCATTCTTCAGACCATAATAGGAGGCCTTCGCATCGAACGAATTCCCGAAAGCATACTGAATCCGCCCGCGGAAGCCCTGCCATACGAAAGGAGACAGGGTGGTTATATTTATAAGACCGCCGCTGGTATTGCGGCCATAGAGTGTTCCCTGGGGTCCCCTGAGGATTTCCAGCTTACGGATATCGAAGAAGTCGAAATCGAAGCCGTTCTTGTTCATATAGGGAATCCCGTCCACATTCAGTCCGACTACAGGCTGGTCCATCCTGGAGCCGAATCCCCTGACATAGATGGATGAAGTCATCCTGGAGCCATAGTCGGGCTGGAAGAAGTTGGGCACCACTGCACTTATGTCTTTCGTGCTTTCTATATTCTCCGACTCTATTCTGGACATAGGTATCGACGTAAAGGAGACGGGGAGATTCCTGAGGCTCCCGGGCTGTTTCAAATCGGCCACGATACCTGCCTCCTGCAGGACTGTTACTGTATCCTGCTGTCCGGCAGCAGTGCCTGCATTATGCACGCTCAGGAATGACAAAATCAGAAAAAGTACTTTCATAATATTACAGGGGACCTTATGCTTCCAGACAGGAAAATCCCGTTTACAAAAGTAATTCCTATACCACCTGATGATAACTATCATTTATATCAGTTTTCCGTGACGGCTTTTCTTACGACACCGGCTCAAACTCATAAAAATTTCCAATGAGGTGAGTATTTATTTGGCCAAATAATATTACCTTTGGAAGAGGCTCCGCATACCGGAGCCGTTCCGCCGATATATGAAGCCGTTCAGACAGATATTGAAGTCCATAGGAGCACTGTATGTGGAAGGATTCAGGGGAATGACCTGGGGACGCACCATGTGGATTCTGATACTGCTCAAACTATTCATTCTCTTCGCCATTTTGAGAATATTCTTCTTCAGACCCGTGCTGGGTGGAAAGACTGACGCGGAGAAAAGCGAATTCGTCGGGACGATGCTCACCTCCCCTTCCCACAACGACACTATAACCTTAAAACATTGATATATGGAATCAGCACTGATCGGATGGTCCAGAGCCCAGTTCGCCATGACGGCAGCCTATCACTGGCTGTTCGTCCCCCTTACTCTCGGTCTGGGGCTCATAATGGCCGTAATGGAAACACTCTATGTGACCAAAAAAGATGAATTCTGGAAAAAGACCGCCAAGTTCTGGCAGAAAATCTTCGGAATCAATTTCGCTGTCGGCATCGCCACCGGCATAATCCTCGAATTCGAATTCGGGACGAACTGGAGCAATTACTCCTGGTTCGTAGGTGACATCTTCGGAGCCCCCCTGGCCATCGAAGGTATTTTCGCTTTCTTTATGGAGGCCACTTTCATGGCCGTTATGTATTTCGGATGGAAAAAAGTCAGCAAAGGCTTCCATCTGGCATCCACCTGGCTCACAGCCTCCGGGGCAGCCATCTCGGCCCTTTGGATTCTCGTCGCCAACTCCTGGATGCAGCATCCCGTCGGAATGGAGTTCAACCCCGATACCGTCCGGAACGAGATGGTGGATTTCTGGGCCGTAGTCACCAATCCCGTCGCCGTCAGCAAGTTCTTCCACGCCGTCACCTGCGGATGGGAAGTGGGAGGCGTATTCGTGGTGGGCATCAGCTGCTGGTACCTTCTGAAAAAACGTGAAGTCCGATTCGCCAGGAAAAGTATTCTGGTAGGATCGCTCGTAGGTATCATCGGCACCTTCGCAGTAATGTTCACCGGAGACAGCTCCGCCGTACACGTGGCCAGATACCAGCCCATGAAACTCGCCGCCGTGGAAGGTCTTGAAAACGGAGGGCCAAGAGCCGGATTTTCATTCATCCCCGGAGTGGAGGTGCCAGGAATGCTCTCGATTCTGGCCACACACGATATAGACGGTATCGTTCCCGGCATCAACGACATCCTCAACGGATATACCGATAATGAAGGTAACGTCATTCCTTCAGCCGGAGAGAAGATGGAAAAGGGAGATATCGCTCTGGCCGCTTTCCAGGACTACCGCCGTCTCCGCGATACAGATCCCGAAGCAGCAGCACAGGCCAAGGCCGTTCTGGACGAGAACATAGAATATTTCGGATACGGCTACATAGACTCCCCCGAAGAACTCATCCCCCCCACTGGTATTCTCTTCTGGGCTTTCCGTCTGATGATAGGTTTCGGATCCATCTGCCTGCTGGTAATGGTCATCGCACTCTATCTCGAAAGGAAGAACCGTATCGAAGGAAAGAACTGGCTGTACCATACCGCCCTGGCATCGATTCCCCTCATCTATCTCGCCGGCCAGTTCGGATGGATGACCGCGGAAGTGGGACGCCAGCCGTGGACCATACAGGACCTTCTCCCTCTCAAGGCGGCAGTCTCAAGCATCGACCATACCGCCGTCATCACCACATTCGTCATCTTCGCGGCAGTCTTCCTCTTCTTCCTCATAATAGAGATAAAGATTCTGGCCAAGGCCATCCGCAAAGGACCCGGTATAGATGAAACACTCAACCAATAATCACAGGAGAATACGGTTATGATAACATACGAATTTTTACAACAGTACTGGTGGTTCCTGATAGCCCTTCTGGGCGGACTTCTCGTCTTCCTGCTTTTCGTGCAGGGAGGGAATGCACAGATATTCTCCCTCGGCAGGAGTGAAGCCGAACAGAAACTCATAATAAATTCCACCGGACGCAAGTGGGAATTCACTTTCACCACACTGGTAACCTTCGGAGGGGCATTCTTCGCCTCCTTCCCCCTGTTCTACAGCACCAGTTTCGGTGGAGCCTACTGGGTATGGGTACTCATCCTGCTCACATTCGTCCTGCAGGCAGTATCCTACGAATTCCAGCATCGCTCGGATAATCCCGTCACCGTCAAGTGGTTCAGAAGATTTCTGGTAGCCAACGGCCTGCTCGCCCCGTTCCTCATCGGTGCGGCAGTCTCCACCTTCTTCACCGGAAGCGACTTCACCGTCAGCAAGGACGCCATGGGCACCATCACCCCCATCATCAGCGAATGGGGCAACTCCTGGCACGGTCTGGAGGCACTGGCAGATTTCAGAAACTGGATATTCGGCTTTATGGTGCTGTTCCTTTCGCAGACCCTGGGCATCCTGTATATGCTCAACAACATCGATGATGCCGAGTTCTCCGCGAAACTCCGCATCCGCCTGCGCAGCACGGCCCTCTGCTTCGTGGTATTCTTCCTCGGCACAGCATTCTTTATCCTCACAGCCGAAGGTTTTGCCTGCGGCAATGGGGGTGTAATCACCCTTGAGAAATACAAATACCTCCACAACTTCCTGCAGATGCCGGCAGTGGCCGCACTGTTCCTGATCGGAGTCGTACTGGTGCTCGCCGGAATTGCCGAAGGCATATTCTGCGAAAAATGCTGGAGAAAAGCCATCTGGCCCGCAGGTATCGGAACGGTGCTGACCGTCATCGCCCTGTTCCTCACAGCAGGATACAACGGCACCGCCTACTACCCCTCATCCACCGACCTGCAGAGCTCTCTGACCATCGCCAACAGCTCCTCCAGCCTGTTCACCCTGAAAACGATGGCGACGGTATCGCTCATCATCCCGTTCGTCCTCGCCTACATCGTAATCGCATGGCGGGCCATCGACAGGAAATCCATAACCCGGGAAGAACTGGAAGAGAACGAAGAAAAATATTGATATCTAAAAAGAATTTCTGATATCCTCATCGAGGGAGGCCTTGCCTCCGGGATAGAGTTTCGAGACGGCATCCTCATATGTGATGCCGTCTCGAATCATTATCAGGAGTTCCCTCATCTTCTCGGTGCCAAGCCGGTCGAACAAAGCGGCTGTAATGACGTATGAGACGTAGTATGAGACTGCCCCGTCATGTCTGTGCTTGTCCTTGAACTGCTCTTGATTCATCCGGAGATACTCATCCAAATCGAATTCATCGATTTCGATAAGGCTTTTCACTGAAGCGAGATATATCTTGTCAGGCTTCTGGTAAACCGTCCCGTCTTTTCTGAACTTCATGAACTCAAAATAACCGGCAAGACCTTCATTCAGGCTATAGGCACTTTCCGTCGCAGAAACATATGATGCATACAACGCCTTGTGGTAAAGGGAATGGCTGACTTCGTGAAACAACGTCCGTACCGCATCGTCCATATCTTCAGTCGTCGCGAGGACAGCTGTCTCTATGCTCGATATGAACATACCGCTGACATAATTTCCATAGGCCAGAGGGTCATACCGGCGGATGAAGACATTGGCCGAATCTGTATCCCTGAACACCGCCAGACTGAGATGAACCGTGTCAGGCAGCCCGACGGGACCATAGAACTCCACCTCCTTGAGCAGAGTCCGATTAATCTGCTCGTTGTATGCCGAAGGAATCTTCTCTCCGAAGTGCCTGATGGAGAGAAACTGCGCACCGACGCAGAGAGCCGGTCCCATAAACAGGAGCAGGCACAAGAAACTTTTTCTCATTTCGCGTGTTCTTTTAAGTATTTCTTCTTCTGCAAGGCACCCATCTCCTTAGTTATGATATCGGAATCCAGAACTGATATGTACTCCACTCCGGTCTCAAGTTTGACATCGCCGCCGACAGTTCTGACGTATGGAGTGAGATGGGTGTATTTGTACCCGGAATTACTGCCCACTTTGTTCTCGTCCAGATAGAAAATGCTGATCGAGAGCTTCCCTCCTCCACAGACACCGATACGGTCACCGGGAAGCACATAACCGCCTGCACCCACACAAGCATCATCCACATTCATATAGGCTGCGAAAGTGCCGTCCGCGTGGTAAATCAGAACAGACCTTTCATCATCTGTCAGGCAGACTCTTCCTCCCCTCATGGCATAAACCGGATCGCCGACATTCATCAAAACGGCGAAGCTGCGATATTTTTCCCGTTCGTCAGGGATAAGTGAGACCTTAGTCCCGGGTGCCACCGGCAGGGCATACGGGAACTTATAGTTCACATTGGAAATGACATTGCCTCTGAAATAATAATATCGGAATTCACGTTGCAGATTCCAATGACCGTTATCAAAATCTCCCTTTCCGGGATTCACCCTGATTATTCTACCGTTATCGATTCTGATAGTATAGGGGCAATGGTCGATATTGGTACATACCATCACCTCCTTGTCATTATTTGCATCCATCTTGTTCTCCCGTGTTTCATAGTCAAGAGTCAATGGAGACTGGTCCAAATGGAGGATTGCACTCAGATTGTCCGCCTTGCCGAAATACGCGGGAAGCGGCACCGTATCGGCCGGAGATACCTCCTGTACATCATCCGCCGATTCCGATTTATCCTGTTCCTGAGGAGAATCTTCCTGCCGCGGTTCTTCCTGCCGCGGTTCTTCCTGTTCCATCACTTCCTGCCGGTCCTCCTGCCTTTCATCCTGAATTTCCTGCTTCTCTTCCATCGAAAACTCAGGATTCAATACGGAACTGAACGAGTATTTCTTTTTCTCCGCCATCACACTCTCCTGAGTCCTTCCAGGAGGAAATAACTGAGAATATGCCTGAGTGACATCCGTCCTGTTGGCAGCGATAATCGCCCAGTCTCTGTCAGAAATGACACCTTCGCCTCCCGCATAGTACAGTTTATGCGCCAGCCGGATACCGATATTTGATGAAGAGACGGCAGTCTGGGCTTTCTGTGAAGGAAACTTTGAATATACGAGCCTGCCGCCTTCATAACATTCCCAGGCGAAACAGGATCCCGTGTTCACATTGTTATAGACCACCAGACCGGTAAACTCGTCACCGGCGGAAAGACCGGCTTTCGGGACTACGCTCACCTCACTCTGTTTGAATCTGCTGCTGTCATCCAGCAATTTCGTCATCACCAGTCTTCTGCCGACATCCGGACAATCCTTACCCGAGTATTTCGCTGAAGTGTTCAGTTCCGGAACGAAAGGCACACAACAGGTAATGGAACCCTTATCCTTCGCCACCGCACAGACAGCCTGTTTCCATCGCGGACAGATTCCAGCCGGCCAGAGTGAATTCTCGGGAACATCGGAGACAGGCTGAAATGCACTTTCAAAAAAAGCCCGGAACTCCCTTATGACTGGAGCACTGACGGATTTCTTTTCGACGATGAAACTTCTGATGATATCTCCGTATACGGAGAGCCGGATTTCGGTTTCGCCACCTTCTATCATACAGTGATAAATGTCATGTTTCCCGTAAGATTCGACTTGTTCGAACCGGCATACGGTGTTCCGGCAGATTTCAGAGAAACGGTCACCTACGGTTATGCTGTCGGATTTGTGTACATACAGGGCGAAACCTTCCGACATGACGTTCAGCGACGACAGGCGATCATTCATGAACGAAAAGTAGTCATCACCATA
>DCIQ01000127.1:0-374 GCA_002317435.1 Bacteroidales bacterium UBA1722
GCCATCTCCAGTGGTATGGGCGGCAGTTCCAATACCGTGGACATCGATATTTATGGGTATGATTTCGACCAGACCAATATTCTGGCTGCCGACATCAAGAAATTGGTGGCCGAGAAGGTCACCGGTGCGCGCGATATCACCATCAGCCGTGACGAGGACCGCCCCGAATTGAAACTTGTACTGGACAAGGAGAAACTGGCCCAGCACGGACTTACCACAGCTGCCGTATCGACTTATGTCAGGAACCGGGTCAACGGAATGGCTGCAGGATTTCTTAAAGAAGACGGTGACGAGTATGATATCGTGGTAAGACTGAAGGAGGAGGACAGGAATTCCATCACCGATGTGGAGGAACTGACCATCCCCACAGCTAC
>DCIQ01000127.1:569-3168 GCA_002317435.1 Bacteroidales bacterium UBA1722
AGTTATGAGGATCAGCAGGAGACGTTCAGCAATATGATAGCGCTCCTGGCGCTTATAGTCCTGTTGGTTTACATCGTGATGGCTTCACAGTTCGAGTCGTTCTCCAAGCCTGCCATTATTATGATGGCCATTCCTTTCGCTGTCACAGGAGTGATTATGGCGCTGTGGGTTACCGATACCACATTGGACATGATCGGTGCTTTGGGCTGCGTGATGCTTGTGGGTATCGTGGTGAAGAACGGTATCGTCCTGGTGGATTACATAAATCTTATGCGTGACCGCGGATATGAGTTGAGTGAGGCCATCGCTCTTTCCGGGGCATCACGTCTGCGTCCTGTACTTATGACAGCTTTCACTACCATTCTGGGTATGGTCCCGATGGCAGTCAGCAGCGGGGAAGGTGCCGAGATGTGGCAGCCGATGGGTATCGTTATCATCGGTGGTCTTCTGGTATCGACGTTGATTACCCTGATAGTCGTGCCTGTCCTCTATGGTCTGTTCTCACGCAAGGGTGAACGTGACAAGGAGGCCGAGAATCGCAAGAAGTTCATCTTCATGGATCTCTCTTCTGATCCTTCTGCTGCGTATTCTTCAGACATTCAATTAGTTTCCAAGGATATAGAAAACGATAGATAGTATGAAGTCAGTTTTTATAGTTTTCAATCAGGCCAATACGGAGAAAGTCGAGTTCCTGCTCGACGTTCTCCAGATTTCGGGTTATACATTCTTCGAGCAGGTGCAGGGGCGCGGTACCAACGGGGGACAGCCTCGTCGCGGGACCCATACGTGGCCGGAGATGAATTCTGCGGTTATCGCCGTGGTGGAGGATGAGAAGGTTCCGGAACTGCTGGACACCATAAAGAAACTCGATAACCGGAATACCGCCGTGGGTATCCGGGCATTCGTATGGAATGTGGAGGCGACCGTATAGGGTCCGTCTTACAGGTATTATATCATTACCGGATGGGGTATGGCTCCGTCCGGTTTTATTTTTTAAGATGTACCCAGAACAGATTCGCCAGATTGGTGAATACCATCTTGGCATTTACGTTGGATTCTATGGATGCGCGGGCGTTTTCCAGGAGGCCGAAACCTTTTTCGAAAAAGGTTTCGGGTATCCTGCCGGTATATGTGGCTGCGCGTCTGCCTATCGCTGATTTCTCTCCGAGATTCATGCCTGACATCATTATCTGTCTGAGGAATGATTCACAGAAGAGGCAGAAGCGTTTCTGCCGTTCCCTGCCCAGTGCGGCGAGAGTTTCCGCCGTCTTCAATGCTTTCACAAGGTCTCTTGAGAGGCCGGCCTCCAGAATGGAGCAGAACGGTTCGAGGTATTCCTCAACATCGGGCTGATACTCCATCGGAACGGGTTGCAGCTGTATTCTGAGGCATCTTGAGCGGATGGTGTCGATTACTTTTTCCGGTGCTTGCGTGATGAATATGAAGAATGTGCCGGGGAAGGGTTCCTCCACTATTTTCAGGAGTTTGTTGGATGCCTCGGTATTCATTCTTTCGGGCAGCCAGATGACCATATATTTGTTCCCTCCTTCAAATGATCTGAGATTCATTTTGTTCAGAATCTCCTTGGCTTCATTTACGTTGATGACTCCTACCTTATCTTCTATCCCGAGTTCCGTGTTGAGTTCTTCTTCCGTGAAGTAGGGGTTTTTCAGGAGAAGTTCTTTCCAAATGGAGATGAAGGTGTCGCTGACAGGTTTTTTTTCGCCGCCCGACTTGGCTGTGACATTCACCGGAAACACGAAATGGACATCCGGGTGCTGGAGGTGGGAGATGCGCCGGCAGGATGAGCATTCTCCGCAGGAGTCTCCGTCGTGGCGGTCTGCGCAGTTGAGATATTGTATGAATGCCATCGCCATCGGGAGGGCTCCATATCCGCTTTTCTCTTCCAGCATAATGGCGTGCCCGGTCCTGTTCTGATCCACCATGGCCGCCAGCCTCTCTTTCAGGGTGTCATTACCTTTTACTTCCTTGAACTGCATCGTGTATTCGCATAGATTATGACAAAAATACGAAAAATAGTTTTCCGAAGAGATGGCCGTGGGCAGAGGAAGTGAATGTTTTTCGATGAAGGCCGGTCCGGATACCTGATTCTCAAAATGTCAGTTCATTGAAAAAAAACATATATCTTTGCAAGTCAGGCGGCTGTAGAGCGGCGGCCGATGTATTTCATTATGGAAGAGAAGAATATTATATATGACTGCTCCAGGGGGTGTTCGAATGAGCGGACTTCGCAGGGGGAACTTATTACCAGATATTCTCCCGGTTGCTGCAAACTCTCTGACAGAAACTGGCTGAGCGATGTAAACAGGAGCGAGTACAAAAGCTTTTTCGAAGTGCGTTTCAAGAATACCCGGAAAGGTTTTTATGAAAACACTTCGGGTCAGCTGCTGAAGATAGGCGATCTGGTGGTGGTGGAGGCTCAGGCGGGTCATGATGTCGGTATCGTGACTCTGGAAGGGCCGATAGTGGCGATTCAGATGGCCCGGCACCGGGTGGATCCCTCGAAGACGGAGTTCCGGAAGATTTATCGTAAGGCGAAAGCTCTCGATTCGGAGCGTTGGCAGGAGGCCATCGCCAG
>DCIQ01000127.1:3248-3938 GCA_002317435.1 Bacteroidales bacterium UBA1722
GGGGACGTGGAGTTCCAAGGGGACGGCACGAAGGCCATTTTCTATTATATCGCCGATGAAAGGGTCGATTTCAGGCAGTTGATAAAGGTTTTTGCCGAGGAATTCCGCATCAGAATAGAGATGAAACAAATCGGTGCCAGACAGGAAGCCGGACTTATCGGCGGCATCGGAGTATGCGGGAGGGCGCTGTGCTGTTCCAAATTCATTTCGAATTTCCAGTCCATCACTACGCAGTCGGCGCGTTGTCAGGATCTTTCGCTGAATCCACAGAAACTCGCAGGGCAGTGCTCGAAACTCAAATGCTGCATTAATTACGAGGCGCCTGTCTATATGGAGATGCAGAGGGAACTGCCGTATGTCAACCAGCCTCTGGATCTCGAGGATGGACCGGCTTATCTGGTGAAAACGGATCTTCTTTCCGGGACCATGTGGTTCTCTTATGAGAAGGGGAACATGTCGAATATGATTCCGCTTTCGGGGGAAGACGTACGTGAGATAATCCGACAGAACAAACGAGGGGAGAAAGGTGAGTCAATTCTCTCATTCCGCGAGGAAGAGGAGTCCGGTTCGGGATTCATCGATGCTGTGGGGGATGACAGTATAGAGAGATTCGACAAGAAGAAAAAGAAGAGAAATCACTCCCGTGGCAGAAAGGATGGCGGACCGAGGGGCCCGAAGGAACAGAAGGAA
>DCIQ01000212.1:0-312 GCA_002317435.1 Bacteroidales bacterium UBA1722
ATAAAGAAGCCGCTGTCACCCTCCTCCCCAAGGTATCGGCCATGATCGACAAACTGGCCAAGGTGAACATCATCCATAAGAACAAAGCTTCGAATCTGAAGAGCGGTCTTGCAGTTCTCGTAAACAAACTTTAGTTTTTTTACGGCAGTTGTCCAGAAAATACAGGAAACTTCCCGACTTTTGTCGGGAAGTTTTTTTTTATGATGATCTGACGGCAATGGGAACATACATCTCTATCAAGAATTGGGGGGAAGATGAGAGACCCCGTGAAAGACTCATCAAGAACGGACCTTCATATCTGAGCGACTCGGA
>DCIQ01000212.1:373-969 GCA_002317435.1 Bacteroidales bacterium UBA1722
CTGGCCAGAGAAGTCATGATGATGGCGGGGAATTCTTTCAGGGGACTGAATGCACTCTCCATGGAGGAGATGAAACGCATTCCGGGCATCGGACCCGCCAAGGCCACTTCCATCAAGGCGGCCATGGAGATGGCATTGAGGATGGCCTGCGAACAGCCTGAAGAAAAGCCTCACATCAGGTCCTCTTCGGATGCCGCGAGAATCCTCTCTCCCATCCTGAAAAATCTGCAGCACGAAGAATGCTGGGTCATATTCCTGAACCGGGACAGCCGGATACTGAGCCAGGAGAAGATAAGCAGCGGGGGAATCAGTTCTACGGTATTCGATTCGAGGATAATCGTCAAGAAAGCTCTTGAACGGCTTGCCTCAGCCATCATCCTGTCTCATAATCATCCTTCGGGAAATCCATATCCCGGAGAAGCGGATATCAGGAATACGGCAGCACTGCGCGAAGCGGCGGCACTGTTCGACATATCCCTCACCGACCATATAATAATAGCCGGGGAACGATACTACAGTTTCTCCGATGAAGCGACGAATTAGATCTCCTTCCTGAGTCTGGCGATGCTGATACCCAACTGTTCCCTGTATTTGGC
>DCIQ01000212.1:1072-2150 GCA_002317435.1 Bacteroidales bacterium UBA1722
CCGATGCTCTCCTGCAGGACCTTCTTTATCTCACGGGTGGACACTTCCTCTCCTCTGTCGGTCATCATCCCCTCGGAGAAGAAATATTTGAGCGAATATATCCCGAAATTGGTCTGGACATACTTGCAGTTGACTACACGGGAGATGGTGGAGATATCCAGACCGGTCCTCCCGGCGATATTCTTCAGAACCATAGGCCTCAGTTTGGCTTCATCACCTGTAAGGAAAAATTCGCGCTGGAATTCCACTATGGCGTTCATAGTGTTGAAAAGAGTGTTATGACGCTGCTTTATGGCCTCCACGAACCATTTGGCCGAATCCAATTTCTGTTTCACGAACGACGCGGCCTCCTTTCCTGTCCTCTGGGACTGGTTTGAAGCATTCATGAGGATATCGGCATACCGCTTGTTCACCTTCAGTTCGGGAATATTGAACTTGGGCAGGGTAAGCTGGAGTTCGCCGTCTTTATTCTCCAGAAGGAAATCGGGGATGATTTGTTGGGTCTGTTCGGCATAGGAGTCGTCTATCTGTCCGCCGGGTTTCGGATTCAGATGCACTATCTCCTCCTGAGCCGCACGCAGACGGACGTCATCTATCGACATCCGGCTCATTATCTTGTCATAGTGCTTCTTCGAGAGTTCTTCGAAATAATCCGCAAGAATCACCTCCGCATCCCTGCGGGCCTGAGTGTCAGGTCTGGTATTTATCTGCAGAAGCAGACATTCACGCAAGTTCCTGGCCCCTATCCCGGCAGGCTCGAAATCCTGAATCACCTTCAGAATGGACTCCAGATGCTCCGCAGTGGTCTCGATATTGAGTCTGAACGATATGTCATCAGTCAGGGATTCCAGATCGCGACGGAGGTATCCGTCATCATCGAGACTGCCTATCAGGAATCTGGCCATCGTCTCGTCATCACCGTCAAGTTCACAATACCCGAGCTGGGATTCCAGACTCTGCTGGAAACTCTCCTTTACGGAGAACGTATTGTACTGGGGTTTGAGATCCTTGCCCTGGTTGTTCACATACAGTTTATAGGAAGGCGTGGGGTCGTCACCCGAATAATCGCTCAGGGAGA
>DCIQ01000212.1:2282-5139 GCA_002317435.1 Bacteroidales bacterium UBA1722
AGTTCCAACAGTTTAATAGTCTGTATCTGAAGAGGGGAAAGCCCCTGCTGCAATTTCTGAACCTGACCCTGTTTTAACATATCGTCACTTGCTTGCCTTCATTTTACAATGCAGAATACGATTCCTTGACCAGGAAGGCCGATGGATAATCCCTTTTCACCGCATTCATAAACTTCATGGCATCCGATTTGGAACGGAAATCCCCTACCGTTACCTTGAAATAGGGATTCGCGTATTGATTATATACGGGCACACCGGGATATCTGGTGCCGAAATCTTCCACCATTCTGGAGGAGACTGTCCGGGCATCCCTGCTGTTGTCGAAGAAAATCCGGATACGGTAACACGTATTCTTCCTTCTGGGATTTTCCTGAATATGGTGACGCATCGCGGCGTCCAGCGAATCAGAAGCCATCACCGAGCCCGAGAGTTCTCTCATAATTCCGGCATATCCCACATGGGAACTGTCGGACACTTCCACGTTCTGAGCCTGTGCATCAATCCCATAAATGGAAATGCACACGGAAAGGAATAAAAATATTATCTTCTTCATCGATATCACTATTTCAAATACGAGGCCACATTTCTGGCCGGATACCCGTCGAGTCTGTATTTTTTCTTCATTCCTCCCAGTGCCGCCGACACGTCCGCATCTATAAGGAATGCATCCATATCCAGATTCCGGATGTCGTTTCCGGCTGTCAGGAGTGCCAGAGGGTCGGTCAGAGTCACCAGCAGGACGGCATTCAATGAAGATGCAGAAGCAGCCGGAGCGCTGAGTGGAGGATTCTGAAGCACGAACTCAGCGACAGGCCCGCCGTTTTCATACCTCAACGAGCCGACAAGTTTCTCGACGGAGACAGAACGGCTGTTGGGATTATCCACCTCCAGAACGAGTCCGAGTTCCGCGGATACAAGTCCTTTCATCCGGAAGGACGCGACTTTCACATCTTTCAGTACAGGAACCTGCATCTTGGTGCATCCTGTCAGAAAAAGGCACATCGAAACCGCCACCAGAATAATCGGACGTACTAAGCCATAACTTCTCATAGTCGCAAAGATAATAGAAAACCTCGGATGCTGTTTTGAAATGCCTCATGAATTTCACAGTCGGCGGCGATTATCCCGGCCGCAGCAGCATTCCAGCTTGTAGGCATCGGCAGAATCCGGATGTCTGTCCCGTAATCCATGTCATCCCCGATGAGGTTCACTTCAGAAAACGTGGCGGCATGTGTCTCTCGTAGCCCAGTTTTCGACATCCGACACACTGAATATCAACTGTGACGCATCGTTCGACAGCTGGAAGGTGATGTCATATGCCTTCCCCGTGTCCATCAATATCTGGGCAGTCTTCGTGACGGTGTCCATCACCTCGATCCATCTGCCCGTCCCCGCTGGGGAATACTGAACGGCATACGATATGCTGAAGGTCGCCGTCTGAGGCAGGATTATGAACCGGTCTTTCACCCCGGCCGAGCATTCCAACGTATCGGCTCCGTCTCCCGAAAAGATTCCGCTGTGTTCCGTGAAGGTATAGTCGGCACTTCCGGAGGCATTCCCCCAGTTCGGCCCCGATTCCGGATTGAACGTATAGGTCGCACTCGTCTTCGCTCCCTTGATGCTGACATCCGTGAAAATATACTTGTAGCCGGGCGTATTGCACACACCGTCGTTCCGCGCCTTAAGGATCACGCTGTTTACCTTCGTCAGGGCATGGCCGAAGGTCAGCAGCTGTGCCTTGGCATCGGCGGCGGACAGAGCATCGTCCTTCAGACAATCCACCGCCTTCGCCACCACGAAGTCCTCCGTACCGGATCCGGGTACCGTGTATGACACGGAGGCCACGCCTCCCGTGTTCGAAACAGGCCCCGATCCAGTACCGCTGTAGGCGAAGAAGTCGAGACTGGAGGTGGTGGGCCAGTAGTATTTTGTTGTCGTGGTGTAGGTGTCCTTATAATCTCCCGATGTCTGTTTCGTCGCAGTCTGCTCGGCCATGAAGTAGCCGGTCGACGTACCGTGAAAGTAGGACATCACATTGAACGTGCTGAGGTTGGCTGCCGTGACATCTGTCACGGCAGCTTTGGTGTAAGACCTCTCCATATATGAGGTGAAGCCGATGGTTTCTCCGGTATCCGGAGATACGAAAAGTTCATCCTCCTGGCACGAGGCCAGAAGCAATGCCATCAATACGGCTATAAAAAGAGTTATCCGTTTCATGCAGAGACGCTAATCATTTATTGTAAGTTGTAGTATGATTGCAGGACGAACGGCACTCCTCCGTATGGATATATGCACTGCTGTCCGGATCTTCCCCAGGTACACACAAAACCCGTCACCGGCGGATGACTCCGACAAACAAATCTGTAAAGAAGTAACCGTCCTTCCAATCAATCGGCAGCAAAGGTACTATAAAAAAACAAATTACAAAATCATCCGACAGGAATCAGCCGGAAATCCATGCGTTTTCCTCTATATGGGCACATCCTATCGGACTGGGGCGGTCCTCCCTGCAGGCCCTCCGGAGACCTGACCGGCCGCTAAAGCGAAAGGCCTCCGGCGAACCTGCAGGGAGGACCTTACGGGATGACATCAGCGGCGGTCGCGCCCGTTGAATACGGAGCCGAGACGGATAAAGGCTGCGATGATAAGAACGCCGCCCAGAACAGCGCACACAAATCCGAAGGGATACAGAATGAAGAGTTCCCAAAGACTGGCCGATAATGATAATATGCAGGTCATAATGCTGCACACGCAAAGTCTTCCGTATATCCACATAATGTTTGAGAGATATTTTTCGTAGTAAATATATGCTTTTTACGAGTAAAACAAGGGATTAATTCGCAAATTATGCGAATTA
>DCIQ01000096.1:0-161 GCA_002317435.1 Bacteroidales bacterium UBA1722
CCGTGGATAGGTTCGAACACACCTGTATGCTCCCCTACGGAAGCCGATGCGAGCAGACCCATCGAGCCGGTGATGCAGCTGGCTTCGTCGGTAAGGATATCCCCGAAAGTATTTTCCGTCACCAGCACATCGAAGAACTTGGGACAGCGGATAAGCTGCAT
>DCIQ01000096.1:204-757 GCA_002317435.1 Bacteroidales bacterium UBA1722
TCACTTCGGGATACTGAGGAGCCATTTCCTGAGCTACCTGCCTCCAGAGACGGGAGGACTCGAGGACATTCGCCTTGTCCACCACCGTAAGGTGACGGCGGCGGCGCATGGCATATTCGAATCCCAGACGGAGGATACGCTCCACTTCGTAGCGGTGGTAGATATTGGTATCGTAGGCGGTGTCTCCGTTATCCCTGCGCCCCTTCTCCCCGAAATACATCCCTCCGGTAAGCTCGCGCAGACAGAGAAATTCAGCTCCGTCCACCAGCTCCTCTTTCAGGGGACTCTTATGTATCAGAGATTTGAATGTCTCTACCGGACGGAGGTTCGCATAGAGCCCGAGTTTCTTTCTCATCGCCAGAAGTCCCTGCTCGGGACGCACCTTGGCAGTGGGATCATTGTCGAAACGAGGGTCTCCCACGGCTCCGAAGAGGACTGCATCGCTCTCCATACAGGCCTTGAAGGTGCTCTCGGGGAACGGATCCCCGAATTCATCTATCGCACAGGCACCCACAGGGGCGAAAGTATAAGATACTGTATGTCCGAAACGCTC
>DCIQ01000096.1:803-2601 GCA_002317435.1 Bacteroidales bacterium UBA1722
GGTCCTATGCCGTCTCCCGGCAACTTGGCTATTTTGAAATCCATATCTGGTCAGTTATTAAGATTGTTTATTATATTCAGCATTTTGACGGTGGCCTTGATGGCCGCGGAAGTCTGGTCGGAATCGATGCCGCGTGTCTTGAACTCGTGCCCGTCCATATTCCAGGCGATGGTAGTGGCCACCAGGGCATCGGTTTTTCCGCCGGGAGGTATGGATACCTGATAATCGGACAGGACGGGATGTTTCTTGCCCAGTCGGTCATATACCTTCCAGAGCGCCTTCATAAAGGCATTGTACTGACCGTCTCCGTTGGAGGACGACTCATACTCGGTACCGTCGATGGAGATTTTCATTATGGCGGACGGTTTCATCCCCATAGTCAGCATAAGACTGTAATTCTCTATCCGGATATTCTCTTCGGCGGCAGGTCCCGCCTTCAATACGTCGGCCACTATGAACGGAAGGTCTTCGGCGCTGACCATCTCCTTCCTGTCACCGAGTTCCACCACCCTCTGGGTGACCAGCCTTATCTGGTCCTCGTTCAAGGTGATGCCCAGCATATCCAGATTCTCGGCGATATTCGCCTTGCCGCTCATCTTGCCCAGGGCATACTTTCTCTCCCTGCCGAATCTGGCGGGAAGGAGCGCGTTCGCATAAAGACCCGCCTTCTGGTCCCCGTCTGCGTGCACCCCGCTGCTCTGGGTGAATACGTTCTCCCCGACGATCGGTTCATTTTCCGGTATCCGTATCCCCGATATGTTCTCCAGATACTTGCATACGTGGGTGAGACGGCTTTCATCGACGGAAGTCTTCTCCCCCAGCTGATCCGACAGCGCGGCCACCAATGCGGCCACCGGAGTGTTTCCGCACCTCTCCCCCAGCCCGTTCACTGTGGTGTGGATGCCGGTTATCCCGGCTTTTACGGCGGCGAGGGAATTGGCCACGGCGAGCGAATAATCATTATGCGCGTGGAAGTCGAATTCCAGCGAAGGATAGCGTTCCTTCATCAGGGCGCAATACTCGAACGTACTCCAGGGATTGAGCACGCCGAGCGTGTCTGGCAGCATATAGCGTCCTATCGGCGAATCCTTCAGTGCATCCACCAATAGGAACACGTATTCCGGTGAATATCTGATGCCGTTAGACCAGTCTTCAAGGTAGATGTTGGCTTTCAGACCACGCCGCTGAGCCCTGTCGACCACAGTCAGAATGTCGCCGATATGCTCCTGCGGAGTCTTCCGGAGCTGCTTGGTCAGATGGTTCAGCGAGCCCTTGGCCAGAATATTGATGATTCTTCCGCCCCTGTCGGCTATCCAGTCCACCGACGTGCCGCCGTCGATGAACCCCAGGGCTTCCACCTTATCTATCAGCCCCTTCGAAGAAGCCCATTCGCATATATTGCCGAAGGCAATACCCTCTCCTTCGGAAACTCTCGCCGAAGAGGTTTCTATGACATCCACGCGCAATTCCCCCAGAAGGAGCCCGGCGACAGCCACCTTCTCGCTCGAATTGAACGAGACGGAGGCAGTCTGCTCCCCGTCCCGCAACGTGGTGTCTATGATGCGTATCATCTGTTCTTCTCGAATGCCTCCGTCTTCTCCTTCTGCTGCAGCAGATAGTCTATGTCGTCCAGGGCATTTTCGAAACAGTATTTCTTATATGCGTTTATCTCGAAATGCTCGCTCCGTCCGGTAGCCGTATTGGTAACGGTCTGCGCAGGGAGGTCTATCCTGACCTTCATCCGGGGGTCGGAGGCGATGGAAGCGAAAAGTTCGGAGAGGAAACTCTCGCTCACCAC
>DCIQ01000162.1:0-424 GCA_002317435.1 Bacteroidales bacterium UBA1722
GGAAACGTATTCAACACGAAATACAGCGAAGCCTCCGGATTTTTCTCCTGGGGCCTCATACTTCAGGTTCTGGCACTCGGTGTGCTTCCCACGATCTACATATTCAAGGTAAAGCTCGACTACGGCTCCTGGAAAAAATTCGGCAGGACCGTAGGGTACTCCCTCCTCGCCATTCTGGTGATAATAGGAGTGAACATGAACAATTTTCTCTGGATAGGGAAATACGACTCCGAACTGGGGGGGCTGCTGATGCCCTGGTCATATACCGTGAACACTGCCAGACACATCAACATAAAACATCAGGAAAACAAACAGGAGATACTCCTGCCCGACGCCACCATAAGGGACAGTGAGAAATCTGTGGTGGTGCTGGTCATAGGAGAATCCGCCAGAAGGGAAAACTTCTCCCTGTACGGCTACGGAA
>DCIQ01000162.1:500-2665 GCA_002317435.1 Bacteroidales bacterium UBA1722
GCCATACTCGAATACGAAGCTACCGGAACCCTGTATGAAATCCTTCCGAATTACATCTGCCGTAACGGAGGGGACGTATGCTGGAGGACGTCGAACTGGGGAGAGCCTCCCGTACATGTGCCCGACTATGTAACCGACACAGAACTCAAGGAGGAATACGGCGGTGAGGATGGCGACTATGACGGTATCCTGCTGTGCGGACTGAAGGAAAGGATCCTCTCCAGTGACCGGGACAAGATACTCATAGTCCTCCACACCAGCACCAGCCACGGCCCCCTCTACAGTAAGAAGTATCCCCCGCGCTTCGAAGTATTCACACCCGTGTGCGAAAGCGTGGAAGCCTCGGACGATGACATCGAAGGTCTGATAAATGCATACGACAACTCCATAGTGTATACCGATTATCTGCTGAATGAGATCATCTCCACGTTGAAGGAACTGGACTCTTTCCACAGCACTGTGATATATGTCTCCGACCACGGGGAATCCCTCGGAGAAAACGGTCTCTATATGCATGGAGTTCCCGTGAAGATGGCCCCGAAAGAGCAGTATGAAATACCGTTCATAGTATGGACTTCGGATGATTTCAGACAGTTGAAACCTCTGGAGGAAGCATCCCAGCATCAGGTATTCCACAGCGTGCTGAACTTCCTCAGCTTCGACAGCCCGGTCTATGACCCGGAAATGAGCATTTTCGAGTAACACGCTATGGCAGAACACAACAACGGCACCGGCTTCTTCCGGCAAATGACAGAAAAAATCCTGAAGGGAAAGACCGGGAACATCTGGATTCAGATATTCAGGTATCTGGTCTCCGGAGGAGTGGCTTTCATAGTGGATTACGCCACCCTCTATGCACTTACTGAATGGGGAGGGCTGCACTACCTGCTCTCCAGCAGCATAAGTTTCCTGCTTGGACTGATAGTCACATACATATTCAGCATCTTCTGGATATTCGATGTCCGCAGCAGAGAAAAGAAATGGGAGGAGTTCCTCATTTTCGCCGCCATAGGGCTGGTGGGACTGGCTCTGACGGAACTCTTCATGTATCTGTTCACTTCCTTGCTGGACCTCCACTATCTCATATCGAAGATCATAACCACGATACTGGTTACCATCTGGAATTTCACGGCCAAGAAACTGATGCTTTTCAGTAAACGCGGAGAAAAATGATCAGGAGATTTCTTGAACTTCTTATGCCCGCCAGGACCGTCACGACCAAATTCCTCCACTCCTGCGGGACGTCCCGCGCAGCGAGAAGAGTTTTTCTGTCGCTTCCGGTATCCATTCTGGCATTGACGGCAGTCGCGGTACTGCTGGAATCAAGTCCCATATACCGTTTCAGTGAAGGCACTCCATTCAGCGGTCCGTACATCTATAACCCCTACGGAGACCTCGACACCACTCTGGGCTGGAGCCGCACGAACCTCCACACCCACACCCATGCCGCGAAGTGGATAAACGAATGTGAGCTTCCCCCCGATTCTGTCCTTACTTTCTACGACCGCTACGGCTACGACATAGTCACTTTCTCGAACCACATGGAACTCACGGAATACCCCGGTGACGCGCAGCGTCAGGTATGGGTCTATGAGCACGGCTACAATCCGTTCAAATTCCACAAACTGGTATTCGCTCCGGACCGTGTCCGCTACTATGATATCCCGTTCCCGGCAATGCCTTCCCAGAAACAGTTCATGATGGACATCCTCGCCCGGAACTCGGATTTCGTGTTCTATAACCATCCGGACCGCACATTCTTTACTGACAGGGCAGACCTCGAACGCATCTCCGGATACCGCCTGCTGGAAGCGGACTGCGGATTCAGTTATGAAGACACCTATTCCGACAAATGGGATATCGCCCTCTCCGCAGGACACTATGTTCTCAGCGCCATCAGCGATGACCTTCACAAGCCCCGCATATCCCATAAGATCGCAAGAAGATGCAGCTTTCTGAATACCCCTTCATATAGATACGACGACATGAAGGAGACCCTCCTGAAAGGCTGCTTCTACACGATGCACCTGCCCGATTTCGGAGACGGAGACCTGAGTGTCAAAGAGATGGAGAATGCCCGTCTGGCCGGCATCACTGACATAGGCCTGAAAAACGACACCATCTTCATGAAACTCACCCGCCCGGCTTCGGAGATAGAAATCATA
>DCIQ01000105.1 GCA_002317435.1 Bacteroidales bacterium UBA1722
GAGGATTTTTTCTTCGACGAGGAGGAATACTAGACTGTCCTGAGTTTTTGGGTAACAGACGAGTCTGAAATAATAGGGATACAACGGAACGTCCGGAAACAATAACGGAAATCCGCCCGAAACAATACTGAATGCCGCGGCGCTCAGAGCCCGCAAAGCGAGTTAGGTAATATCGTGCCTGACTCGCTTTTGCGTTTATGGGGTGCAGATGTCGAATGAGGTAGCGGAGAGTGGACGCCGGGTGGTCTGAGTCGCTGACGAGGGAATACCTTGCGTGTAGAAGGGCCTGATTTGAACTTGAAACGGTGAAGATGAATGCTGTCACGTTAAAAACTGGCAGTTTTGCACGTGAGACTATTGAAATGATTTCTGTCAAGTACAACAAAGCAACAAGGGCCATGCGGTAAGTGACTTTGTCTCTCCGGAATCGGAAAAATGAGAGTCCCACATTTCGGAAACGTCGCAGGTGTGAGCAGGCTCGTATTCGGCCTTATAGACTGTATGGGGGGGGATCGGAAGCGGCTCCAGTGGAAATAAGACTGGAAAGTCGGCCCCAATGGGATCGGTTCAGATTACAACGAGCAGACATCCGTGCTGCGGCAGTAAGGCTTTCCACAGAGTTCGGACCAGCTGATATCGAAGAAAATCAGGTTCTGTCCGTTAAAGGTCAGTACGCCTGCGGTGCTGAGTTCCTGCCGGATGGTCCCTTTTATCCTCACGTGAGGTCCTGTCGTATCGCCGTCGTCTTCAGTACCGCATTTTTCGTTCAGTATCCTTCCGGCTTCAGCGGGGGAGAGATTCTTTCCGTCGTAGATCAGTGTCTGAAGGCTCTCGAATTCCCTGACAGGCTCCGCGAAAAGTCTGATGCCGTCCCCTGTCTTTCTGAGCGTCATCTCATATGGAGTGGAGAACATGCCGCGGAACGGCATCCTGCCTCCGAAATCAACTTTTTCCCACAGAATCTGCACTCTCCTCCCGTCGGGGAAGTCGTTGAATGTCTGTCCGGCATAATGGATGCCCCAGAAGAGATGGTGTCGTGACCTTTTGAAACTATGGTCATGGCTCTCCGGTCCGCTTCGTGGCTGACAGGGATGTTCAGCCAGTGTCCGGTGACTTTCATGGTTCTCTCACCTGCACCGGCCATGACTCCCGGTGCAGGTGAGAAACAGGAACAGAATATGGATGTGTTTTCTCATAACTGAAACATTTCATTTTTTACCAAGCGGCACCATCCACGTGAGCTCGCGCCAGAGACTCTCCAGAGGACCGCGCTGATGGGTGCGTGACCAGCCTTTCAGGATGAGGTACTGGACGATTACTATGCCGGCACCGATCAGGAGGGAGTACAGCGTACCTGTTTTAGCCCACAGTCCGAGGCCGAAGTTGTAGAATACGAAACTGCCCAGAAGAGACTGCAGGAAGTAGTTGGTCATACTCATCCGCCCGAAGAAGCCGGTCCTGGACATCGTTCCGGAAAATCCCTCGAACCTGTACCAGAGCAGAACGAACAGCGACACGTAGAGGAAGGTCATCACGAGGTTGAACAGAGGCTTGGCGACCTCCTCCAGAGTGCCGAACGGCATCAGGCACAGGCCGATGGCGGTCCCTGCCGCGCACAGGCAGAAAATCCATTTCCATATCCGGAGGTTGCGTCCTTCATTATAGAACAGCCTGGCCCTTCCCAGGAGCATCCCGAGGAAGAAAAGTCCAGGTATCTGTGTGATTCGCCCGCTATAGACGTTCCATCCCATATTTACGTACAGACCGTATTTCAGGTCGGTCACGAAGTTCGATGCGAAGGTGCCGTATTTATGGGCGTCCGAGACTTCGCCGTAGGCTGCCCAGAGAGCCGAAAAATCGGATTGCCGTCCGGCTATGACATTGAAAATGTTCAGCGGCTGGAGCAGCAGGACTGCAGTGATGACAGCCAGAACGGGAGTCGAGAGGTAGCCGGCCGGTATCATCAGCAGTCCGAATATGGCATAGGAGGTCAGGATGTCCCCATCGTAGAGTCCGGTGTTTACCATACCGAACCCCATCAGCAGTATCATCCTCCAGAGGAAGCGGAGCGAAAAGTCCTTTCCTTTCATTTCCCGGTTGTCCTTCTGGATATAGAAGCTCAGGCCGAAGAGTATGGCGAAGATGCTGTACATCTTGCCCGCGAGGATGATTCCCAGAGTCTCGAACAGTTTGTCATCGAATGCGAAGGAATATTCCGGGACGGAGTCGAGAGTGTTGAAGTGTTCTACGGAGTGGTAGAGGATGATGCCTGCGACGGCTATGCCCCTGAGGGCGTCAGCCACATCGATACGCGGGTTCGGGATGTTCAGCGTCTTGTACAGTTTCATAAGTGAAAGCAAATATAACTTTAAAATCGCAGTCGGTGAAATCCGGGACGGAAAGAGATTCCGGAATTTTCCTAATTTTGCCACATTATGAAAAGAATCATTATATCCGTCCTGGCCTGCTCTCTGTTCATTCAGGCCCCGGCCCAGTCTCCTGCCTCCGATAAGCGGGACTATACCAAGTACGTAAATCCCTTCATCGGCACGCAGACTGACGAGACAGGCTCCCTCAGCGGAAGCACTTTTCCCGGTGCCACCCTTCCCCAGGGGATGGTCCAGCTCAGTCCCGAGACGGAGAATTATGTCACCTGGGACCCCTGCTGCGGCTATGATTACAATAGGGACACCATCTACGGGTTTACCCACACGCATCTCAGCGGGACCGGCTGCACGGACCTGATAGATGTCAGCCTTATGCCGGCAGTTGGTGAAGTCACTCCTCAGAGACTTTCCAAAGGAGAGTTCGGACTCACCTTCGACCATGACCACGAATCCGCCGCCCCCGGGTACTATAGCGTAAAACTGGGAGAACCGGGCATCACCGCCGAGATGTCCGCCACCGTCCATACCGGCATCCACCGTTACACATTTCCCGAAGGGATGACTCCGAGGCTGATTCTCGATCTGGACAGGATGAGTTACCGCGGTGAGGCATATTATACCGGGAGACGCGCATATCAGATTATCCAGGGGCAGATTCGCTTCGTGGACGACAGGACCATAGAGGGATACCGCGTCCTTACGGGATGGGCGAAACTCCGCAAGGTTTATTTCCGTGCGGAATTCTCCAAGCCTGTCCGTTCCAGACTCCTGATGGACGGCAAGAGGGATGCCGGCGACAGTCCGGTAGTGAACGGGCGCGCCCTCCGTGCCGCATTGGAGTTCGACCCGGGCGATGACGGTCAGGTGATGGTGAAGGTCTCCATCTCCGCAGTGGACAGTAAGGGTGCCTGCGGCAATATGTCCGCCGAGGCGCAGAGTTGGGATTTCGAAGCATACCGCGCCGCCGCCCACGATATCTGGAGAGAAGCTCTCTCCGTGATCGATGTGGAGGGGACCGACGAGCAGAAGACCATCTTCTATACGGGGCTTTACCATGTGCTGATGCAGCCCAACACGATGAGCGACGTGGACGGGCGCTATATGAATACGAATTACGAGATATGCAGGATGCCTGACGGCAAAGCCTATCACAGCACTTTCAGCCTGTGGGACACTTTCCGCGCCGCCCATCCCCTTTATACACTTCTGCTTCCCGAAACCGCCGCCGGCTTCGTGAATGATATGCTCCTTCACCACGAGTCATACGGCTATCTGCCGATATGGGACCTCTGGGGGCAGGACAACTACTGTATGATAGGCAATCATTCCATCCCGGTCATCGCCGACGCGATTCTGGCGGAGATACCGGGGGTGGATGCCGATGCTGCCTATACGGCAATGGTGGAGAGCAGCACCCGTCCCCATCCCAACAGCCCCTTCGGGATATGGGAGAAGTACGGCTATCTGCCCGGAACGCTTCAGAGCGGCAGCGTGAGCATCACCATGGAGCAGGCTTTCGATGACTGGTGCGTGGCGGCAGTGGCCCGCAAACTCGGCCGTCAGGAGGATTATGAGAAATTCCTCCGGCGGAGCAACTTTTATAAGAATCTCTTCGACGGCACCACCGGTTTCTTCCGCCCGAAAGACGAGAATGGGGAATGGATGGCGGACTTTGATCCTCTCAGCTATGAATCATCGTGCTTCGTGGAGGGGAATGCCTGGCAGTATATGTGGTTCGT
>DCIQ01000211.1 GCA_002317435.1 Bacteroidales bacterium UBA1722
TCCTCGTCGAAGAAAAAATCCTCCTTGGAAGGATAGTCCGGCCATATGTCTTCCATACAGTCATAGGGTTCGCCGTCATCTTCAAGTTCCTGAAGGTTCTCGATGACTTCCATAGGTGCGCCGGAGCGGGTGGCGTAATCGATCAGTTCATCCTTAGTTGCGGGCCAGGGGGCATCTTCCAGTTTAGATGCAAGTTCCAATGTCCAATACATGTTCGCTATATATTTAGAGTTAATGTTATCTGCCTGACTGAACGCACTTTATCCTAAAATGCCCTCATTTGGGGGCGCAAATATATAACATTTTTTTACGGCAACCAAAAATCTTCTTTTTCTCCCGAAGATATTACGCTCAGCCTCCCCATCACAAAGAGAAGATCGCTCAGTCTGTTCAAATATTTCGCTGCATAGCAGATACTTGCACGTTCATCGGAAAGAGCGGTCACACTCCTTTCAGCCCTGCGGCAGACCGTCCGGGCCACTTGGAAAACAGATGATGCGACGGGCCCTGCGGGCAATACGAATGCGGTCATCGGGGGAAGTTCCCCGCTGATGCTGTCTATCCGGGATTCGAGCCAGAGGATTTCCGACTCCTCGGGCATTTTCATCTTGTCCACATCGGATGCGGTGGCGACCCAGGCGCTCGAGAGCATCAGATCCTGCTGGATGCGCCGCAGCATCCCGTCATTTTCAGGAGATATGCTCCGCAATACACCCAGATACGATATCAGTTCGTCCATATCTCCGTAGGCACAGACACGGGCATCACTCTTGGACACCCTTTCCCCGGTAACCAGTGAGGTATTTCCATGGTCTCCGCCCTTCGTGTAAATCTTACCCATCTCCGTATCAGATTATAGTGGGATTCTCATTAATGGTATCCGACTCCACCTTCCCGTCGCGCAGACGGACTATCCTCCTCGCATATCGGGCGATATCCTCTTCGTGAGTGACCACGATTATGGTATTCCCGCCGTGCCACACCTCGTTGAACAGGCGCATAATGTCGATGGAGGTCTTGGTGTCCAGATTGCCGGTAGGCTCATCCGCCAGAATAATCGAAGGATTGTTTATCATGGCTCGCGCCAATGCCACACGCTGCCGCTGTCCGCCGGAGAGTTCATTCGGGCGGTGCGCCATACGGTTCTCAAGCCCCACCTGAGCCAGAACCTGCCCGGCCCTGGCGATACGTTCTTCCTTCCCTACTCCGCTGTAGATGAGCGGAAGGGCCACATTCTCCACCGCGGTATATCTCGGGAGAAGGTTGAATGACTGGAAAACGAAGCCTATCTCCTTGTTTCTCACTTCCGCCAACGCACTGTCATCCATCTCGCTCACATCCGTACCGTTCAGTATATACTTTCCGTCGGACGGTATATCCAGACAGCCCAGAATATTCATCATCGTGGACTTTCCGGAGCCGGAAGGTCCCATTATCGCTACATACTCGTGCCGTCTGACCGACAGATCCACTCCGTCAAGAGCTCTGACCTGCTGGTCCCCCACCTGATAAATCTTATGGATATTCTCTATCCTGATTACTACATCTTCTGTTTCCATATTCTTGTTAACTAATCCTTCCGCATTACCTTCAGCAGATATCTCCCCAAGTCCTGACAAGCATCCAAAAGTAAGAATAAATTGGCACATCCCAAAGATAATCTTACTTTTGTGGACCTTATTCGAAACGGCCATGAGCTACGCTAAAACAGAAGATTTCACACCTGAAACCACAGAACGACTGGCATACCACTATAAAGAAATCCTGCGACTGCTGGGAGAAGACCCCGAACGGGAAGGACTGCTGAAGACACCCGAGAGAGTGGCCAAGAGCATGCAGTTTCTGACTCAGGGGTATCATCAGGACGGAGCGGAAATCATCCGGAAAGCCATATTCAGGGAGGACTACCGTCAGATGGTCATAGTAAAGGACATCGAACTGTATTCCATGTGCGAACATCACATGCTTCCGTTCTACGGAAAGGCACACGTAGCATATATTCCGAACGGCACCATCACCGGTCTCAGCAAGATAGCACGGGTGGTGGAATGTTTCGCCCGACGGCTGCAGGTGCAGGAACGTCTCACAGTCCAGATAAGGGACTGCATCCAGAACACCTTGAATCCCCTGGGAGTGGCCGTAGTCATAGAAGCGGCACACATGTGCATGCAGATCCGGGGAGTCCAGAAGCAGAATTCAGTGACCACCACATCCGCCTTCACCGGAGCGTTCCTGAAAGACGTACGCACCAGAAATGAATTCATGAACCTCATAGGAGTCAATCTGCACTGACACCGTCCCTATTCAATTCAGAATCTTGGTGACAAGTTCCAGCAGGAGTTCGCCGTCCGAGGCATCCCCGCGTTCATTGCTCTTGCTCTTGTAGTCATACTCCCGCAGAAAAGAGACCACCTGCATGGTTTTCATCAGAGGATAATTGGCGGCAGCCGCCAGATACGGCTCCGCATAGCGGTAAAAGATACCCGCCTTGGCCGCCGCATCCTTCAGATTCGGCCTGGATGAATGCTGTTCCAGAGCATAGGCGTGAATTAGTTCCACCTTGGAAAAGAAATAGAACAGCCATCCCAGAGTCATCTGCACGGGATACTGCTTGGGAGAGGCCCCGAAGAAATATGCTATCCTGAACGCCTTGGACGCATCCTTCCGCGCCAGTGCGGCTGTAAGCTCCATCGTGCTGAATTCCCTGCTGACGCCCACATTCCTTTCGACATCTGACACTGTTATCAACTGTGTAGCCGAAGGAAGATTCTTCCGCATCTTATCCACTTCCATCACTATCTTCCTGAGACTCGTGCCTGCACTGTCCGCCATCAGAAGCGCGGCGTCGGGTTCTATCTTCATCCCCTGAGTCGCGACATATTCCTCGATCCACCCCGGCATCCGTTCCAACTCCATCTTGGGGGACTCGAAAAATGCACCGGCGGAGACAGCCTTCTTATAAAAGGACGTACGCTTATCCATCGCCTTCCCGTTATAGAGAAGAACCAGCACGGTAGTCTCCGTCATATCGGAAACATATTTCTCCAATGCGTCCGTCTTCTTCAGGGACTGAGCATCCTTCACCACTATAAGCCTGCGGTTGGTCTGGGAAAACATCGGAAACTCCTGACAGAACGAGACTATGGCATCGGCACTGGTCTCGCTTCCGAAAAGGACCGTCTGGTTGAAGTCCCTGTCGGCAGGATCCATGGCATTCTCCATTATCATCCGGCACAGTTCCTCGGGCAGATACGACTCTTCCCCGGAGAGCAGATACAGAGGACGGAGACTCCCGGAAAGAATTTCTTTCCTGAGGGCATCAAATGAAAGTGATTTCGAAGGTTCCTTGGCCATAGCACAAAATTAGCCTTTATTTCCATTATTTCCGTACTTTTGCGATATGATTTTCGACCCTCTCAGACGCAAGGATGTTCCCGATACGCCGGAAGAACGTGTCAGACAGAGTGTAATACGATGGCTCCATGAATCGGAAGGAATATCTATGGAACTGATGACGTCCGAATATGGTTTCAAGTATAACGGCAGACAGTACAGGGCGGATATCGTGGTTTTCGACAGGAATCTCACTCCGGACACTCTGGTGGAATGCAAAGCCCCCGAGGTGCCGCTGACCGATACCGTTTTCGAACAGGCCATAAGATATAACCGTGTTCTGGATGTCCGCAGAATCATATTGTGCAACGGGAGACAAATGCGCGTCTGGGAAAAGGCTAAAGACATTAACTGACGGAAGATGAATATCAGTGAAGCGGCTAAAGACAACAGGATAGGAAAAGTGATGCCTATCCTTCTGGCTGTTCAGAAAGCAGCGGAGAATCTCGGAATAAGGGCCTTCGTCATAGGAGGATACGTCAGGGATCTGCTCATCGGCAGACCTTGTGATGATCTGGACATAGTGGCGGAAGGCAGCGGAGTGGAATTGGCGGAAGAGACAGGAAAACTGCTCAATAATGCGAAAGTGGTGGTGTTCAAACGTTTCGGCACAGCCATGCTGCGCCACAGAGGGATGGAAGTGGAATTCGTCGGAGCCAGAAAAGAATCTTACAGGGCGGATTCCCGGAAACCTGTCGTCGAAAACGGCACCCTGAGAGACGACCAGCTGAGAAGGGATTTTACCATAAACGCCCTCTCGTTCTCCCTACAGAAAGAAGATTTCGGAGAGATATATGACCCGTTCGACGGCATTTCCGACCTGAGAAACGGGATTATCCGCACTCCCCTGGATCCCGACACCACTTACAGTGACGACCCGTTGAGAATGATAAGAGGCATCCGCTTCGCCTGCCAGCTGAATTTCCGGATAGTCCCGGAATCTCTGGCCTCGATGGAGCGCAACAGGTCGCGTCTGGGTATCCTGTCCGTGGAACGGATAACGGAGGAGATGAACAAGATAATGAGTTCACCCAAACCTTCCGTCGGACTGACACTTCTGGAAAGGACCAGCCTGCTGGGTCTCATTCTGCCTCAGGTCTCCGCACTGAAAGGGGTCGAGGAACACGACGGGAAGAGACATAAGGACAATTTCCTCCACACGATGAAAGTCCTGGACAACGTGGCGCTTCAGAGTGACAGTCTGTGGCTCCGGTGGGCCGCTCTGCTGCATGATATAGGAAAGGCTGTCACCAAGAAATACGAACCCGGGACAGGATGGACTTTCTACAGCCATAATTATGTGGGCGCCAAGATGGTGAGGAAAATAACGAATTACCTCCGGCTCCCTTTCAATGAGATGAAATATGTGGAGAAGCTGGTCGAACTGCATATGCGTCCCATCGCCCTGGTGGAAGATGAAGTCACCGACTCCGCAGTCAGGCGCCTGCTGTTCGATGCAGGAGACGACATAGATGACCTCATGATTCTGTGCGGTGCGGATATAACCTCGAAAAACGAAGATACCGTCGCCAGGCACAAGCATAATTTCGAACTGGTAAAACAGAAACTTATCGAAGTGGAGGAGAAGGACAAGGTCAGGAACTTCCAGCCTCCCGTTACCGGAGATATGATCATGTCCATCTACGGGATCCCTCCGTGCCGTGAAATAGGTGTCATTAAGGAGTATATAAAGAACTCCATCCTGGACGGAATAATCCCTAACGAAGAAGAAGCCGCCATGTCACTGATGCGTGAGAAGGCGGCTGAACTGGGACTGAAAGAGATACGGTGAACTACTCTTTCAGTTTCTTATACTTGAAGCGTTTCGGCTCGACACTGCCCAGACGCATCTTCTTGTTCTCTTCATATTCGGAATAGGTCCCCTCGAAGAAATACACCTGGGAATCCCCCTCGAATGCCA
>DCIQ01000171.1:0-668 GCA_002317435.1 Bacteroidales bacterium UBA1722
CGCAGATCCTTTCGGATGTTCCCGATAATCGGACGCGCACCGTATCGGGGATCGAAGCCGCGCATGGCGATGGCAGTTTTGACGTCATCGCTCATCACAAGCCTTATGTTCTGCTCTTCCAGAAGTTTAAGGAGTCCCTTCAGATGGATGTCGAATATACGCACCACCGTCTCCTCCGTAACAGGCGAGAACGGCACTATCTCGGTGAGACGTCCCAGAAACTCGGGACGGAAGTACTGCTGCATTATGTCCATCATCTCTGTGTTGGTGGGGACTTCCCCTTTCCCGAACTTCTCGGTGATGAACTGGCTGCCTATGTTCGAAGTGAACAGAATCAATGCATTGGAGAAGTCGCCGACCCTCCCCAGCCTGTCGTGGAGTTTCCCTTCGTCGAGAATCTGCAGAAACAGGTCGAATACCGACTTATGAGCTTTCTCTATCTCATCGAACAGCACTACGGAATAAGGATTCTGGCGGATTTTATTCACCAGCAGACCGCCTTCTTCATATCCCACATAACCCGGAGGAGCCCCGTAGAGGAGTGCCACCGAGTGTTCTTCCTTAAATTCAGACATATCGAAACGCAGCAGGGCCGACTCGTCTCCGAAGAGAAACGCCGCCAGAGCCTTCGACAATTCCGTCTTACCCGTACCGGTAGGACCGAGGAA
>DCIQ01000171.1:783-1733 GCA_002317435.1 Bacteroidales bacterium UBA1722
CCCTTGATGGTCTCTTCGGCCCCCATAAGTTTATCCCGCTCGGAAGTCTGCACTTTCCCCAGAGGGATACCGGTCTGTCTGGCCACCACGGCCTCCATATCGGCGGTCTTGAGCACCGGAGCCTGCTCCTTCGCCTCACCCTTCCGGTCATTTTCTATCTTCACGGCAGACATCGTCCTGTCTATCAGGTCGAATGCAGAATCCGGCAGGGACTTCTCATTCAGGTACCTCTTGGCCAGCCGGATGGCATCTTCCATCACATCCTCAGTCACCGACACCCCGTGGAACTTCTCATAAGCGGGGAGAGCACCTTTCAGGACTTCCAGACAAAGAGCGGCATCAGGTTCTTCTATCGTGAGTTTCTGAAGTTTCGTGACTATCTCCTTATCGGTCTCTATATGCTTTGTGAACCCATCTATGCCGGAGGTGCATATCAGTTGGAGGGTCCCCTTCCCGAGTTCCTGTTTCAGGATGGAAGAGCACCCGTACAGCGTCGCCTGCTTCTCGAAAAGCTTGTCCACAGCCTCTATCACCAGCACCGAAGCACGCCCGGAAGTGCGGTCTTCCGCAGCGCGGAGGATATTCTTGAAACGGTCTTCCACCTCCCCCTTGTACTGCGAATCGGAGCCCAGGGCCGCCAGATCCACTTCGAGCACCGAAGCGTCCTTCAGAAATGCAGGGACTTCGCCTTCGGCAATCCTGGTGACGAACGCCTCCACCAGCGCGGTCTTGCCCACACCGGCCTCCCCGGTGATCAGGACATTGGATTTGGTCTTGCGCCCGAGCGCTTCGAAAATGATCTCCAATTCCTTCTCGAAACCTATGATTACCCCGAACTTACCTTCGCGGGCTTCCTTCACCTTATCGATGCAGAATTTGCCCGCCTCCCCACTTTTGGCACACGGAGAACTTCCGGAAGGCTGTACATAATCGGGCTGCGCCGCCCCTGC
>DCIQ01000171.1:1844-9111 GCA_002317435.1 Bacteroidales bacterium UBA1722
TCGGTCTGTTCCAGACCGAACTTGTCCCTGTACGAATCAGCTTCTTTCATCACCGCCTCAGACCCCGCGGACAGTTCGGGACTTCTCACCGGACGCGGGGCGCGGGGAGAGAGCTGCATCTGAACGTCGGCCCATTCCGAGAGATAATAATAATCCTTGTCGAGCGTGGTCTCTATGAACCCCGTCAGACCCGTTTCCTTATGCAGAACAGCCTTGAAGAGATGCGAGGGATATATTGCATCACTGCAATATTCTTCAGCGAAAGCGACAGATATTCTGAGGAGTTCTTCATTAATCATAGTTCGTCATTTTTCATTTGCTTCGCAAACATACAAAAAAAAAGAAAAATATTACAAGTGACACTGTCGCATAAAGCGAAAAATAAGATATTTGCAAAAAAAATCAATGAACGCGATGTACGACGAAATCAAACGCTTGCGGATACCCTACGAGTCTCCGTCCCTCGATGTCCTGACGATCACACCCCGGAACAAAGTTCTGACGGGTTCGCCTCTTGACAATACGGCCACCAATGAAGACTATCAGGAAGAACAGTTCAACTGGTAAGATTATGAAAAAGACGATAATATTGATGGCCGCCATCGTGATGATAACGTCAGGATGCAGGGAGAACGAAAAATTGGCTCCGGAAGAGATATATGGGACCCAAACCCTCACGTTCTATGCCACGGACAGCGGTAATGACGGCACGAAGAGCAGACTGGGAGGAGCAAGCCACCGATCCGTTCTTTTCTCTGCGAACGACTCCATCAGCCTCTTCAGCACGAGAAACGCATCTGGTGTCAAACTCACCACTGCCCTGGGAACGGTCGGCTCCGCAGGGGCCGCATTCACCGGCACAGGCATCCGGGACGACCGGTATTATGCCGTATATCCATATACATCCGCAGCGGGATACTCCACCGGCATCATCTCCGGACTGGTCATCCCCGCCGTACAGACAGCCACAGACGGCACTTATGACCCAAAGGCTGTCATTACATACGCCACCACCGCGAACACCTCCCTTCTCTTTACCAACCTGTGCCCGCTGCTGAAGATAAAAATCTCAGAAGCCGCCGACAGCATAGTGGTGACAGTCTCCGGACAGACCACAGGACTGACCGGAGCCGTATCAGTCAGTACAGAAAGTCCGGCACTGTCCAGAGCAGGCGCCACAGGGCAAGACAACAGAGTAAAACTTCAAGGAGACATAAAGAAAGATACGGCATACTATATTTCCGTCATCCCCGGCACTTATGACGCCATCACCGTCACCGCCTACCACCACTACGGAAACACACCGCACATCATCTCCACAAGACACAAGTCGACGTCATCCACTTTAGAAAAAGGCCGGATCTACGACATGGGCACGATGACGGTCACTCAGGGCTTATCGCCCGTGGACGGCACGACAGGCGGAAGGAGCAGCTGCGGCTGGGTACAATTATGGGAAGGAGGTCCCAAATGGGCCGAATTCAATCTCGGCAGCACAGCTGCGGACTATTCCGGAGCATCGCCGGATTCGAGCCATTTCGGAAATTACTATGCCTGGGGGGCGAAAGAGGCACGTTCTGCAAAATGTGATTCCACACACGCCGTCCTCTCCGCAAGCGATACGACGGATACCGCTTTCAGGCTTTGGAAAAACGGCTGGAAAATGCCGTCAAAGTACTACATGGAACAGCTCACCTCCACCAACAAATGCACCTGGGTATGGTGTGACGGTTCTACTGTTCAGTATGTTCCGGGATGCACCATCAAGGGATTCAAGATCAGCGGGAAAGGCGACTATTCCATGAATCACATCTTCCTGCCCGCCTCCGGATTCTGGAGAAAGGACGGAGGCACTGCCGACACGAACGTATTTTGCGACTATTGGACTTCTACCGGAATAACAGGCGGTGTAAACGCGTGTGGCATATCCTGCCAGACCTATAATCCGGGAACGACGTCAAGTTTCAGCCGCAGTTTCGGATTCGCCATCCGTCCCATAAGGGATTAGCTCCCGAAACTACCTCTTCTCGAATTTCCGAAGGATTCCGCCCAGCCGTCCTTCCTTCTCATGGCTGAGCCACAGCCCGTACACTTCACTGACGTTCGAGCCGGTGATGAATGACTGTATGTGGTTATCCTTGATGAAATTAAGGACCTTAGAGTACTCTTCCTTGGTCAGGAGCGCCTGAATCTCCGTGTGCTTGTCACCCGCATAGCCGCCTGTCACCTCATAGAGACTGCATCCACGGACCAGTTCTTCTATTATGTACCTGCGCACCCTCTCGTACTCATCGGTGATGATACATACCCGCTTGCGCCTGTTCAGGGTAGATGTGAAGTAATCCACCGCCACACCGTTTATCCAGGTACCTATCAGACCTATTATCACCATCCTGAACGGATTTATGGCGAAAGCCGTACAGCAGATGAACGCACCGGCCACCGTGAGGGCCGTGCCTATGTCCATGTGACCATATACCTGCATCAGCTTGGCCACTATGTCCAGACCTCCGGTCGAAGCATTTATATTGAACAGTATGGCCTGCGATATGCTCAGCAGAAGGACGAAACACAGAAGGTCCATCCAGATGTCTCCCATAACGGTCACCTGACCGGGCTCTATCAGTTCTTCATACGGCTTCACGGCCGCACACACATCCATAAGGGGACCGTGTATCAAGGCAGTGAATACTGTCTTGGCCCCGAACTCCCGACCAAGCGTCAGCCATGCCACCACCAGCAGTACAATATTCAGCAGGAGGATGACCGTAGATACCTTTATGGTGATTCCGGCGAAGGACAACAGTTCGGAGAGCACTATGGCGAAACCGGACAATGCACCTATGACCAGCTTACTCGGAAGCAGGAAGTAATAGATGGCCATCGCCGCCAATACCATCGCGAATATCATTATGAAGAGTTCCTTCCAGAATTTCCATGTCTTCAGGACGGACGTAACCTCTTCCATTTGAAAATCAAGACTGAGTTTCATCTTACTATTTCTTCGTTTCTGTGAAAAACGGCACAAATGTAAACAAACAACTCTCTTCCGTCAAAAAAAGCAGCCCCGCGGGGGCTGCCTCAAGATAAGTTATTTCACAAGATGGACTATTTTCCGAACCGTTTTTCCTTCGTTTTCACCAGAAGCTCCTGCATCGAATCCGAAACGGCCACCACCGCGTCTTCGAATGTGGGGGCAGTACGCTCCATAACGAGGTCGTCCCCCGGAATGGCAAGTTTGACCTGAACCTTCTTGTCGTGATTGGGTTCCAGGGAAAGTGTCACATCCGTACGGATAATGTTGTCGAAATACCTGGTAAGTCTGCCTAACTTTTTCTCGATGAAATCGAGAAGTTTCTGATCCGCGTCAAACTTGATCGACTGTACTTTAATTTCCATTTTTACCTCCGTCTTTAGCTCTTGGATGAGCAGTTAAATATGATTTTTTAAGTATCTCGAAGGAGTTGTGGGTATAGACCTGCGTAGCGGCGAGGGAGCTGTGCCCGAGAATCTCCTTGATGGAATTCAGGTCAGCACCGTCATTCAGGAGGTGGGTCGCCAGAGAGTGCCTCAGGACGTGGGGGGACTTCTTCCCCGAAAAGCCTTCGACACCATCCAGTTCCTCATGTACCGTATCGTTCACGTCCTGAGCGGTGATGCACCCGCCGCGGTCATTTACGAAAAAACGGTCATCGTCCCGAGACGGGAACTGAACCTTAATTCTATTCAAATATAACAAAATTTCTTGAGAAACACCACATGGCACAGGAATTTCTCTCACTTTATCGCCCTTGCCGGTCACGGTGAAAACCATCCTTCCGGCATCCCAGTCCCGAATTCTCAGGTTAACGGCCTCGGACCGCCTCATTCCTGTGGAATAAAGCACCAGCAGAAGTATCCTGTTCCGATATCGGTGAAAAGAGAGTTCCGCCCTCTCCTTCGATATGGTATCGAAGTAGCGTTCCATGGAGGATTCGGTGAAGAACTCCGGAAGCCGGTGGCTCTCCTTCGGACGCTTGACGCTCCTGACAGGATTGGTCTCCATCTCCCCACTCCTTATCATATATTCGCAGAAACTGCTCAGGGCTGAGAGATGGAGGTTCACCGTCCTGGGTGTCAGTCCCTTCAGAAGCAGCGAGGCGATATGCTCCCGCACCAGCTCTGAAGATACCGTATCGGCAGTCTCGAAATACATCTCCAGAGCGTCACGATAAATCTCCGCCGTCCGCTGCGAATATCTTCGTATCGTCCTTATGTAGTTGATGAAATCATCTACGGGGTATCTTTTCTCATCTGCATCCATCTTCTCGTCAAAGTATCAGAATCCGGTCATCATCAAAATATCGGGTCTCTTTCCCAAATGCTATTGCAAATTTACAAAAAACCTTTACCTTTGCGCCCGCTATAGAAAAAGGAGGTGATTCAAAAATGATTATAGTACCTATCAAAGAAGGCGAAAACATAGAGAAGGCTCTGAAGAAGTTCAAACGCAAATTCGAAAAAACCGGTATCGTGCGCGAGCTCCGCAGCAGGAAGACTTTTGAGAAACCCTCTGTAAAGAGAAGAGACCAGATCAAAAAGGCCATCTATGTGCAGCATCTCCAGCTGAACGATGAACAGTAAGTAATCTTACCTTCATGATAAAAACCGCTTGAATATCCATTCAGCGGTTTTTTTCGTATTATTGCGCCATCATTATAAAAAATTGATGATATGAAAAGCTTTAACATCGCCCTGGTGGCTCACGACGGCAGAAAAGAAGAACTTCTGGCCTGGGTCAGATTCAACGCAGCCACTTTATCAAAGCATAACCTGTACGCCACCGGCACTACAGGAAGGCTTATCGAAGAGATCAAAATCGAAAAGGACACCCCTTTCCGCGGTAAAGTGACCAGACTCCTCTCCGGTCCCCTGGGTGGAGACCAGCAGATAGGCGCGATGATCGCCGAGAGGAAAATCGACATGCTGATATTCTTCTGCGATAACCTTATAGTCCAGGGACACCAGAACGACGTGTCCGCCCTGACCCGACTCGCAGCCCTGTACAACATAGCGTTCGCCACCAACCGCACCACAGCCGACATGCTCCTGACCTCCACTCTCCTGGACGACCCCGATTACACCATCCGGATTCCGGAGTGCATCTCCAACTACGCCAACAGGAAACTCAAGTAATGGAAAAGAAAAGAAGCTGTTCATTTCAAAACAGCTTCTTGGTTCGGGATTGTGTATTTCTCCGGCTTCTTCGAATGGAAAACTCTTTTTCCGTCAGCCCATACCGCATATCCCCGACCGGCTCCGTAGTGTTTTCCTGTCCGGTCATAGAGGATGGTTAGTTCTCTGCCGGCGCAGTGAACACCTGTGATGCAGAACCATTCCCACTCGCCGTCCGGAATCAGCGGTGAGATGACGATGTTCCCGTCTCCCTGAGGCCGCACTCCGAAGAGTCCTGAAATGACCAGATCGCAGAATGTCGAATGGTTATAGTCCTTGCCGCGTTCCACTCCACCCTTATCATCGCTCCAGGTGCCGTTCTCCCAGGTCATGAGGCGTGTCCGTGCGATCCAGTCGCCGGTGAAGGGATTCAGGTTCTCGTCTATCCAGCATACGTCACCCAGACGATGGCTTGAACTGTAGATTCTGAGTTGTTCGAGATACTGTTCCTTTGTGATATATTTCTCGCCGAAACGCTGCATACAGGCGGCCATGCCGTTGAGAGTCTGGGAGGTGGAGAAAGGCCAGCTGGGACCGTTCCACTGACATTCGTGTCCTTCGTATGCGACGGTGAACCCGGGGTGGCGTCTTTCCGCGGTGGTGGGACCGAACGGGGCCTTGAATCCGAGCGTGTCGAAAAGTTGTGCCCAGGCCACACATTTGTCTTCGTCGGGGATGTCATATACCCAAGGTGTGTACCCGTGCTGTTCACGGCAGGTGGAGAGCGAATCGGTCCCCATCGGCATCACTTTATAGAACTGGTCCTTTTCGTCCCAGAGGGCGGCATCCATACGTGTCTTTATCTCTTCTGCTTCCTTTTCCCATGTGTCAGCAGCCTGATCATCTCCCAGCATTCGGGCCATTTTCGACAGGGCCCCGGCATCGGCGCACATATAGCTGTTTATGGTAACTCTATATCCATAAGGGGTCAAAGAACCACCCACCGACACTTCCATTCCGTCATAGCCGTCGTGCTGCCAGAAAAGGCCTGTGGAATCACGACGACTCTCCACCCAAGAGGCATAATTGCCGCAGAGCGGCTGGTAGTATTTCTCAATGATGGCCCTGTCGCCCGCCACAAGATAATAGTTCCAAAGCGCATCGGCGGCGGGAAAACTGTACTGGAGGGGGTTCCCTTCTCCGAAGAACCAGAAAGCGGCATAATCATCCAGATATGTATGGTTCCTGAGCCACCGACCCTCTTTGAAATGGTGGGAAGCGGCACAGTCTATACTGTTATAGGCCTGGGCCCAGGGGACGTCCGGAAGGAACTCGGAGATTATGTGGCCTCCCGGAATCCGCTTGATATGCTTGCGGTAAGTCCACCAGCGGAAATAGTATGTCTTCTCCAGTTCCTTGTCGGGACATTCGAACACCGGGATGTTGGCCTTCAGGAATTCTGCGGCCCTGTCATTGGGAAATTCGTTGGCATAAAGTTCATCGTCGGTGCCGTTGAAGGAATCGACATATCCCTGAATCAAGTCATCGCCGGGCAGGACCGGTGCAGATGTGCAGGCGCCCAACAGCACACCTGCAGAAATCACGAATGCATTCAGTCTCATTCTTCCGTGCCTCCCAAATCGAGTCCCTCGTGAATAACGCAGCCGACATATTCGGGAGATCCGCAGCGGCCGTTGTACCAGAGTAGCCAGCGGCCATTCGCCTCGTCACGATATACCGACGGTTTGTAACAGGCATCCCCGTCCCAGGTGCCGGGAGTGGGTTCAACCAGAGGATTGGCCTTGAGTCTCTTCCAATTTCTGATGCCGTCATTGGATATGGCAGCTCCGATGCGGGCCGTATTGATATCAGTATAGCCGATGTAGAACAGTATGAATCTGCCGTCGGGGAGTCTGTGCACTTCGCATCCTCCTATGCGGTCGGAATCCCAGGCATCTTCTTCACCCTTGAAAAAAACAGGATTCAGCGGAGACTTCTCCCAGTGAATTCCGTCCTTTGATTCGGCATAGCAGATGACATTCGGTTCAATGAATTCGCCGCTGGAGTACCACATCCTGAAGACACCCCTTTCATCGTCACGCATGACATACGG
>DCIQ01000103.1:0-197 GCA_002317435.1 Bacteroidales bacterium UBA1722
TCGATGATGGCGACCTTTCCGAGATTTCTTTTACGCTTCGTCGTCTTCTTGGTGAGAATGTGGCTGTGATAAGCATGTCTTCTCTTCACCTTACCTGTTCCGGTGAGCACAAAACGCTTTTTGGCTGCGGATTTGGTTTTTAATTTGGGCATTGTTTTAATTATTAATATGTTAAACATAACGGGAGCCTCTCCTTC
>DCIQ01000103.1:301-997 GCA_002317435.1 Bacteroidales bacterium UBA1722
AATCTTCAAGTTCCACCGCAAATCTCAGCAACAGTTTCTCTCCCTGCTCGGAGAAAAGTATCGAACGTCCCTTGAAAAACACATAAGCCTTGACTTTGGAACCTTCCTGAAGGAAACTCTTGGCGTGGTTCAGCTTGAACTGAAAATCGTGTTCATCAGTCTGAGGCCCGAAACGGATTTCCTTTATGGTAACCTTGCTGGCATTCGACTTCATCTCCTTGGCTTTCTTCTTCTGCTGGTAGAGATACTTCTGGCAGTCGATAATCTTGCACACGGGAGGATCCGCCTTGTCCGAAATCAGCACCAGGTCGAGTTCCATTTCCTCAGCCATCTTCAATGCCTGCGAAGTGGGATAAATACCCTGTTCAGGGATATTGTCACCGACCAGACGTACGCGAGGCACGCGTATGTCTTCATTCGTTTTCGGACCTTCTTCCTTTCTCGGCGGACGGGGACCGCCGGGCATATTGCCGCGGTTCTGCGTCTGACCGGCAGCACCCTGCGGGGCACTTGCGCTATTATTCGGTCTGAAAGGCGCCGACCCTATGTAAGGGCGTTTTTTGTTAGGGGTAGCGATATAAAATCCTCCTATGCTTTAGGTTAGTAATAATCTGTCTGTCAGTCTATCATCCTGGCCACTTCGTCCGAAATCAGTTTGATGAAGTCTTCGGCAGTCATCTGCCCCTTGTCTCCTTC
>DCIQ01000103.1:1067-1555 GCA_002317435.1 Bacteroidales bacterium UBA1722
ATGAGAAGATAGGGTATCCTCTTTAACTCACTCTCTCTTATCTTCTTACCTATAGTCTCTCCACGGTCGTCTACGGAGGCGCGAATATCGGAATTTTCCATCAATCTGCAAACTTTTTCCGCATATTCGTTATATTTCTCGCTGATAGGTAAGATAATGGCCTGATCGGGAGCCAGCCAGAGAGGAAGTTTTCCACCGGTGTGTTCCAGAAGCACGGCCACGAATCTCTCCATGGAACCGAACGGAGCCCTGTGAATCATTACGGGACGATACTTCCTGTCGTCCGCCCCCGTATATTCCAGACCGAACCTTTCAGGAAGATTGTAGTCCACCTGAATGGTCCCCAACTGCCAGCTTCTGCCGATGGCATCCTTCACCATAAAATCGAGTTTGGGCCCGTAGAATGCAGCCTCGCCATATTCCACGATGGTCTTCAGACCTTTTTCCCGAGCAGCCTCTATGATAGCGCTCTCGGCCTTCTCCCAATT
>DCIQ01000103.1:1694-4270 GCA_002317435.1 Bacteroidales bacterium UBA1722
ATCTGGTCGGGACGGCAGAAGAGGTGCGCATCATCCTGTGTGAAGCCGCGTACACGTGTCAGACCGTGCAGCTCACCGCTCTGTTCATAGCGGTAAACAGTACCGAATTCGGCAAATCTCAGAGGAAGATCCTTGTATGAACGTGGTTTCGAGCGATAGATTTCACAGTGATGAGGACAGTTCATCGGCTTCAGGAGGAATTCCTCACCCTCCTGGGGAGTATGGATGGGCTGGAATGAATCCTTTCCGTATTTGGCATAATGCCCGGAAGTCACATAAAGTTCCTTCTGTCCGATATGCGGAGTGATTACCGGAAGGTATCCGTATTCCTTCTGGACCTTGCGGAGGAAATTCTCCAGACGGGTGCGCAGTTCCGCTCCCTTGGGAAGCCACAACGGCAGACCAGCCCCCACCTTCGTGGAGAAAGTGAAAAGTTCCAATTCCTTACCTATCTTCCTGTGATCCCTCTTCTTGGCCTCTTCGAGAAGTTTCAGATATTCATCGAGCATCGATTTCTTGGGGAATGTGATACCGTATATGCGGGTGAGCATCTTGTTCTTCTCATTCCCCCTCCAGTATGCACCGGCGATAGAGGTGAGTTTTACGGCTTTGATGACAGACGTGTCGCGGAGATGGGGTCCGCGGCACAAATCGGTGAAATTGCCGTTCGAATAGAAAGAGATGGTCCCGTCTTCGAGATCTCCGATAAGTTCGCATTTATATTCGTCACCCTTTTCGGTGAAGGTCTTCATCGCCTCTTCCTTGGGAACTTCCCTACGCACGAAACGCTCCTTCGTCCTGGCCAGTTCCATCATCTTGTCCTCTATCTTCTTCAAGTCACTCTCCACCAATGTCACACCGGGAATATCCACATCATAGTAGAAACCGTTCTCGATGGCAGGTCCGATACCGAATTTGATACCCGGATACAGGCTTTCCAGAGCCTCGGCCATCAGATGGGAGGATGAATGCCAGAAGGTCTTCTTGGCCTCGGGGTCATCCCATTTGTGGAGTTTCAGGTGTCCGTCTGAATTCACGGGACGGTCAAGATCATATATGGAGCCGTCCAAACTGGCAGCGAGGACCTCTCCGGCCAATCTGGGAGAAATGCTTTCCGCTATCTGGTATGGAGTGACACCTGCCTCATAACTGCGGACGCTTCCGTCCGGAAATGTAATGTTTATCATATTTTTTCCTTTATAATTATTCGAACGAATTCAATCGGCAAATATATGAAAAAAAGTGTTACTTTTGCCTCATGCAAATCAGATACTGATATCTTATGAACAACAACTCATTGGCATATAAAGCCGCGGAAGCTGCGATACCTTTTTCCATCATACCGATTATCTTCGAAGTACTGAAACATTTCACACAGAACAGCCCGGTTCTGGCCATAACCGCCTCCATACTGAAAATAATCATCGTGGTGACCGTCCTGAATCTGATGATGAAAAAATTCGCCAGGGAAGAGAACGGATACGTTTCATACGGAAGGGCTTTCAAATACGGATTCACGCTATGTCTGTTCTCCAGCATAATATGCACGTTATGGACAGTCTTGAGTTTCTATGTAATATTCCCCGACACCATCGACACCGTTATGGAAACCGTCGCCCAAACGTACGATAAAATGGGCATGCCGTTCGATTACGACAAGATATATCGGTACCTTTCCCCCACCATGATAGGCACCTGTTTCATCTACTACATGTTCTGGGGTCTTGTACTCCCTTCCATACTGGCCAATTACGCCAAGCACGACACTCCTTTCTCCGACAACGGCCATGAAACTGAAGAGCAGGAATAACTATGGACATCTCTATCGTAATATCACTGTTCAACGAAGAGGAATCCCTCGTAGAGTTGACACAATGGATCCGCAAGTCTCTCTCGGACTCGTGTCTGAAGGACAAGGAATATGAAATCATCTTCGTGAATGACGGAAGCACGGATTCTTCCTGGAAGATCATCAAGGAATTGAGTCTTCAGGACGAGCACATAAAAGGCATCGCCTTCAGGCGGAATTACGGCAAGGCGGCCGCCCTCCACACAGGTTTCAGAAAAGCCCAGGGAGATGTCATCATCACCATGGACGCCGATCTGCAGGACTCCCCCGAGGAGATACCGGAACTCTACAGGATGGTTACGGAAGAGGATTACGACATAGTATCCGGATGGAAGAAGAAGAGATATGACAACGTCCTGATGAAGAATATCCCTTCCAAGATATACAACTGGACGGCCAGAAAAGTGTCAGGTCTCTCCCTCCACGACATGAACTGCGGCCTCAAGGCGTACAGGAAGGAGGTGGTGAAGGACATAGAACTCTACGGCGACATGCACCGCTATGTCCCCTTCATCGCCAAGAATGCCGGATACACCCGTATCGGAGAGAAGGTGGTAATCCATCAGAAGAGGAAATACGGTAAAAGCAAGTTCGGAATGGACCGTTTCGTGAACGGATTCCTCGACCTGCTGACGCTCAGTTTCCTGTCCCGTTTCGGAAAGAAGCCGATGCACATCTTCGGAGTGGGCGGGATTCTTTCATTCCTGACAGGCGTCATAATCACCAT
>DCIQ01000103.1:4420-7543 GCA_002317435.1 Bacteroidales bacterium UBA1722
GAACTTGTCAGCCGTTCTTCCCAGAACAGAAACGAGTACAAAATAAGGGAGGAGATCCGCTAGACCCCCCCCTGTAATCTGTCTACAGCGGATCCGAAACCGGAGCCGCACTTTTCTATATGTGGATAGATTCTCCGTGAAGATTTTCAGCAGCCTCCATGAGAGCCTCGCTCATAGTGGGATGCGGAAATACCGAGCGCATCATATCCGAAGCCTTGACCCCGAGGTTCCTGGCGGTGACCACTCCCCCGATCATCTCGGTCACGTTGGCTCCGACCATATGCACACCCAATATCAAGTCGGTCTCCGCATCGGCGATTACCTTCACGAAACCGTCCCGCTCACCTGCGGCGACAGCCTTGCCGGAGGCAGTAAAAGGAAATTTCCCCACTTTATACGGGATGCCCTTCTCTTTCACTGCGCGCTCGGTCATCCCGACCGAAGCCACCTCCGGGGAGACGTAGGTGCATCCGGGGATGTTCGAATAGTTCACCGGGGCACGCCTGATTCCGGCGATATTCTCCACGCAGCAGATGGCCTCGGCGGATGCCACATGGGCCAGCGCAGGTGTGGCGATTATATCCCCGATGGCGTAAATTCCATCCACACTGGTCTTGTATGTGCCTCCGGCAATATCGGCTTTTATTTTCCGGCGGTCCATCTCCACTCCGAGTTCTTCGAGCCCGATATGGTCAGTATTGGGAATAACCCCTACCGCTGACAATACGGTCTCCACCTCTATGACTTCCGTACCCTTTCTGGTCTCCACGGTAATCGCGGTGAGTTCGCCGGCGGTATCCACCGCCTTGATCTGGGCCGACACCATCACCTTCATACCCATCTTGCGGAAGGATCTGCCGATCTGTGCCGAGACATCGTCATCCTCCAGAGGGACGATTCTGTCAAGATACTCTATCAATGTGACATCCACACCCAACGAGCGGTAGAAATATGCGAATTCGCTGCCTATGGCACCGGAGCCTATCACTGCCATGCTCTTGGGCAGTTTATCCGGAACCAAAGCCTGACGATAGCAGATTATCCTCTCTCCGTCGACGGGAGCGAACGGAAGGGAATTGGCTCTCGAACCGGTGGCCAGAATGATATGGTCTGCAGAAACTTCAGTCACTGAATTATCGCCGGCGGAGGTGATTCTGACGATCTTCCCGGGAGCAAGCACCCCCTCGCCCCTGATCACGGTCACCTTGTTTTTCTTCAGGAGAAACTCTATTCCCCTGGTCATCTGATCCGATACACCGCGGCTGCGCTCCACCATCTTCGCCAGATCCGGAAGAACCTCTCCGGTTATATGGAAGCCGTATTCTTCACAGTGTCCGGCATAATGCAGAGCCTGCGCGCTCTTGAGGAGTGCCTTCGTAGGAATACAGCCCCAGTTCAGGCATATCCCCCCCAGTTCGGCACGTTCCACCAATGCGGTATTGAATCCGAGCTGCGCGGCACGGATGGCAGCCACATATCCTCCAGGGCCCGAGCCCAAAACCAAAATATCGTATCTGTCCATTTTTCCTACAAATCTTTTCCGTGACAATTCTTGAATTTGAGACCGGAACCGCATGGACAGGGGTCATTTCTGCCCACCCTCTTCTCCACTCTTACGGGGGCGTTCGATTTGGGCTCTCCGGCATTCGTGGCCAGATCGGTTCTGGAAGTCTGCATCCTGGACATATCGGTCCTGCGGCGGCTGGCCTGCCGGAGGGCCGAAGGATCAGGATTCTGTCTCAATGGAATATGCGCACGGAGCATGAATGTAACCACATCCCGGCTGATATTGGCTATGACTGTCCGGAACAGGTTGAAACTTTCGAATTTATAGATAAGGAGGGGATCCTTCTGCTCATAGGAGGCATTCTGGACGGACTGTTTCAGGTCGTCCATCTCGCGGAGGTGCTCCTTCCAGTATTCGTCTATCATCAGCAGGGTGACGGTCTTGGCCACGGTGCGCACAAGCTCCTTTCCTTCACTTTCGTAGGCATTCTTCAGATTTACGATGACCTGCATTATCTTCTTTCCGTCACCCACGGGTACCGCCACGTTCTCATAGGAAGCGCTGTGCTTTTCGTAGATATCCTTTATGACAGGCCAGGCCTGCTGCACCATCGCATCCGTACGGCGGGAATATTCCGACTTTACATGTTCGAAAAGCATATCGGATATCTGTGAAGAATTCGAATCGCCGAAGGTCTTTTCATCGAAGCCCGGTTCTATGGAGAGATTCTTCATCACTTCGAACGAGAAACTCTCATAATCCATATCCTTCGACGTCTCGGCAAGCACTTCACAGTAGTCGCTGATCATATTCATCACGTCTATCTCGATTCTCTCTCCGTAGAGTGCATTCCTGCGCTTGTTGTAAATCACCTCGCGCTGGGAATTCATGACGTCATCGTATTCGAGGAGGCGTTTTCGGATACCGAAGTTGTTTTCCTCTACCTTGCGCTGGGCACGCTCGATGGAATTCGAAAGCATGGAGTGCTGAAGCATCTCACCTTCTTCCAGACCCATCCTGTCCACGGCGGCCGCTATACGTTCACCTCCGAACACGCGCATAAGGTCATCTTCCAGTGATATGAAGAATACCGAAGACCCCGGGTCTCCCTGACGTCCGGCACGACCTCTCAACTGGCGGTCCACACGGCGCGAATCATGACGGGCGGTGCCGATGATGGCCAGACCACCGGCTTCCTTCACACCGGGGCCGAGCTTGATGTCGGTACCGCGGCCTGCCATATTGGTCGCTATGGTCACCGTACCGGGCTGACCTGCCTGGGCGACGATCTCAGCCTCACGTGCGTGCTGCTTGGCATTCAGAACATCGTGTTTGATTCCGCGCATACGGAGCATACGGCTGAGGATTTCGGATATTTCCACGGAAGTGGTACCTACCAGGACAGGACGTCCCTTCTTGGTAAGTTCCACTATGAGCTCGATTACCGCATTGTATTTTTCCTTCTTGGTCTTGTATATGCGGTCGTCTTCATCGATACGGGCGATGGGGCGGTTCGTGGGGATGACCACCACATCGAGTTTATAGATGGACCAGAACTCACCCGCTTCCGTCTCGGCCGTACCGGTCATGCCGGCCAGCTTGTGGTACATACGGAA
>DCIQ01000103.1:7648-8052 GCA_002317435.1 Bacteroidales bacterium UBA1722
CGGCGTCCTTCCAGGACACGGCCGGTCTGCTCGTCCACGATCTTCACCTTGTTGTCCACGATGATGTATTCCACATCCTTCTCGAACATGGCGTATGCCTTCAGAAGCTGATTTACGGTATGGACACGCTCGGACTTGACTGCGTATTCGGAGATAATGGCATCCTTTCTGGAGAGTTTCTCCTCGGGCGAGAGATTCTCCTTCTCCAGCTCGGAGATGGAAGCGCCCACGTCGGGGAGGACGAAGAAGGTATTGTCACTGACATATTCCGAAATCATATCATTACCCTTGTCGGTCAGTTCCACCTGACGCTGCATCTCCTCTATCACGAAGAACAGGTCATCGGTAATGAGGTGCATGTTCCGGTTGTTGTCCTGCATATAGAAGTTCTCCGTCTTCTGGAG
>DCIQ01000103.1:8071-8502 GCA_002317435.1 Bacteroidales bacterium UBA1722
AGCTGCTTGATGCCCGGTTCCGACAGATATTTGATGAGGGGATTATACTTCGGAAGCCCCTTGTGGACACGCAGAAGTTTCTTGCAGCCTTCCTCTTCCTTCTTCTGGGCGGTCTCCTTGTCCCCCGCCTCCGCAGCTTTCTGGGATTCGGCTATAAGAGCCTTGGCCTCCGCGAGCTGTTTCGTGACGAGAGCCTTCTGGGCATTATAGATCTTTTCCACATAGGGCTTGTATTCTGCGAACTGCTGGTCTTCACCCTTAGGGACAGGACCGGAAATGATCAGAGGGGTACGGGCGTCGTCGATAAGCACGGAGTCCACCTCATCGACGATGGCATAGTGATGTTTCTTCTGGACGAGGTCATCCTTGTTGATGGCCATATTGTCACGCAGGTAGTCGAAGCCGAACTCATTGTTCGTACCGAAGGTGAT
>DCIQ01000103.1:8550-9080 GCA_002317435.1 Bacteroidales bacterium UBA1722
GAATTCGGTTCGTGCTTGTCGATGCAGTCCACCCTCAGGCCATGGAATTCGTAGAGGGGTCCCATCCACTCGGAGTCACGTTTCGACAGATAGTCATTCACGGTAACCACATGTACCCCCTTGCCCGCCAGGGCATTCAGAAAGACAGGAAGGGTCGCCACGAGGGTCTTGCCCTCACCGGTGGCCATCTCGGCGATCTTCCCCTGATGGAGGACGATACCGCCGATGATCTGCACGTCATAGTGGACCATGTCCCAGGTTATCATATTGCCTCCGGCCATCCACTGATTCTTCCAGACAGCCTTGTCCCCCTCGATGGTGATATAATCGTGCTTGGCTGCGAATTCGCGGTCCATCTCAGAGGCGGAGACTTCCACGGTTTCATTCTCCTTGAAACGCCGGGCGGTGGACTTCATTATCGCGAAGGCACTGGGGAGGATTTCGTTGAGCACCTCCTCTATCTCTTCATCTATCTTCTTGGTCAGCTTGTCCACCTCAGTGGCCAGTTTTTCCTTCTCCTGAGGATCTAT
>DCIQ01000103.1:9257-12826 GCA_002317435.1 Bacteroidales bacterium UBA1722
ATGAGTTTCATATCCCTTTCGGCCTTCGAGCCGAAAAGCTTTTTCAGTAAATCGCTGAATGATCCCATTCTTCTTTCCTTTTCTTAGTTATACGAATTTTGCAAAAGTAATGAAATTTTCAATCATTTCACTGCCCGTCGCTTTCCAACTGTGTCGGAAGATGGTCAGATACTATACCTCAAAAATGAAAACCCCGCTACAGTGCGTTGTAGCGGGGTTTATCGCGACTCCTACAGGAAGGCGGAATGCTTGTAAGGTATCACTGATTGCGTGAATTTACGGCATTATTGTCCATAAGGGTAGTGATGCTGTTTGTGTATTGAATTCTTCCGTTAATTTTTTCCCTGATTATTCATACAAATTGAATACTTGAACATAAATTTACAGGACTCTCTTTACTCCGGATATCAAGCGGAGCAGCCAGGTGAGCACAAAGGAGACAATCGTCGTTGATATGCCGATGAACATGAATTTTCCGAAGGCTCCCATCCAGATGCCGTCGGTGGCGAATTGGATTCCAAGCATTGTCAGCAGGTGGAAGACATATGCTCCGTATGACTGCTCTGCACACCATTTCATGAACTTTGACGACGATGAAAAGCATTCCCTGAACAGCCATACCAGGCCGAAGCAGATGAATACGCACATCAGGGACTCATATATGCCATACCAGTCCCAGATGAATCCGCTCCATGGGTTGTCGCCGAGTGAATACATTCCGGCGGCCAGGACAGCGCCGATCGAAAGGGAAACGGCGCCGGTGGTATTGCTCATCTTCTCGAACCATTTGAAACGGCCGGACAGAACACCTATGGCAAACATCATGACATACTGCAGGTAGTGGGCGGGCTCTATCTTGAGGGGAACCATTATCCAGTTGTCCTGCGGGCTTACCTTGCGGATGAAGTAGCTGCCGACTCCCATGATCAGTCCAAGGATGAGCAATCCGGGGATTGTGGGCTTTGATTCGCAATCCTCCGGTGCCGATTTGCAGAAGGTTCTGATGAGGGCGTACAGAAGGCAGAATACAAGAAGATTTTCCACGAACCACATGTGAGCGGGCTCCAGCGTCCTGGTTATGGCAGAAGTTATCGCTCCCATGAAAAGCAAAGGGATGCCGAGTCGCACGAGCTTTTTTCTGACGAAGACCTTGCCGCCCTGTCTGTCATAGCTTTGGGGAACGAAGTATCCTGAGATCAGGAAGAACAGGCCCATGAAGAAGCCGGCATTTACGGAGAAGAAATGCCAGATCCAGGGCAGGAACTCAGCGGTATTGCTTGGTGTATAAGCCCAGCCGCCTCCGTTTCCATATGCCTGGCCGGCATGATGGAAGATGACCAGCAGGGTCAGAAACAGCTTCAAGTTGTCAAGATACAGACTGCGCGAATTCTCATTCATACTCATTGCGTTTTGATGGGGTTTACAATTACTGCTATTTCAGCAGCTTCAAGACCGTGTGCCTCTCCATAACCTTTCCTTCGTTATCCATAACAGGGGTAGCACGCACATTTTGTACAAAAGTACCAATAAGCACTGAAAATCAAGTTTCGTTCCTCAAAATAGTCCAATAAGGAATTAGGATATCCTGCTACCGCATGTGCGCGAAAGAAACGTGATTGGTTTGAAGGCGTAACAGCCATCTCAAAGCCATCTGCCACCTGTTCTGGGTCTTCTTTCTTGCAGCCAGCAAAACATATTATGGATGTGAGTATGAGTAAAAGGGGCTTCTTCATTGCTTCTGTTATTTCTGCGAAGATAATCATTCCCTGGATGCTAACAAAGTTATTCGGTTATTGGAATGTTTCCATGTCAGGACATAAAACAGGCAGTTGGAAAACATACTTCTTGATACAAAAAAGGCAACCAGACGCAGAATCTAAGTTGCCGAAATGTGCTGAATGTTAAATTTCCGAAAAATGTTGCAGAAAAATTTGCTTTTTACACTGATAGATTTTACGATTTGTTAAATCATGCAGTTTGAGACTTCGTTTTTTGTTGAATAATGCAATGCAGTGGAGATGCATTTGTTAAAAATATGCTTCGGCTGCTTCGGAATCGAACTGGAAAAACATCACATAATAGACAGGCAGATATGTGATGCCGTCCTCAGCATATACATTCCGTTCATTTGAAAGGACGTAGGCCTGCTTGATGCGATAATCGGAATTACTCAGAAACCTGTCCAAGGCGCTATGTTCCTTGTAATCCTTTCCCGACTTAACCTCCAACGGAGTTGTTGACAGGTTTACACTGTCATCAATGAGGTAATCGACCTCGCCGGCTTTCTTGTTGTCATAATAGAACAGACTGAAGCCGTGTGCTTTCAACTCCTGGGCGACTACATTTTCATATACGGCTCCCAGGTTGACGCTGCACTGGTCAGAGAGGACAGGCCTGATATTGTTATTGTATAGAATACCGGTGAAAATCCCCGTGTCGTTCATATATAATTTCAAAAGATTCTTCCCCGCATTCTGTACCAGAGGGTATGTGGGCTGGCTTATAGCGTTCACGTCCAAGGCTATTCCGGCTGAAATCAGATAATCGAATTCATCCTGATAATTGCTGGTCCGTTTCCCCTTTTTATCTTCAATGTCCTTGACAACAATGCGCTTTTTCCTGTTTTCAAGGTTGGACGGCACCATGTCATAAATCCGCTTGATTTTCAGCTTTCTTGAGGCTTCATTTTCATATTTGACGGCGTCATCTCCGTACAAGGTGTGAATGTCACGCTGGACACTCCTTACCTTCATGATGTTGTGCTCCGAGATATATGTATTGACGGCATCCGGGAGTCCACCGACAAGCAGATATTTCCTGAACAGGTCCATAATCAACGAATGCTGAGCCTCTGAGAGCGGAAGACTTGCCTCAAACTGATTTTTCATTTGATCAATTGCAAGTTCTCCGACATCATTCGCCCACAGAAACTCCTCGAAATCGAGGGGATACATATGAAGGATGCTTATGCTTCCGATCGGGATTGACTGGGTTTTCTTGAGCGTGACGCCAAGTAATGAACCGCTGGCGATGTAATTAAACCGTCCGTCTTCCATCAGAAACTTAACGAGCGTCAGCAGGTGGTCATAAGCCTGGATTTCATCAATGAATACCAGCGTACTTTCCTTGTCCTGCATTTTATCACCAGCTACGGAACTTAATGCCAGGAGGAATTTGTCCACAGATGTGGCTTCCGCGAATAGCCTGTCATTCTGCTTGTCCCGCTCCATATTGATTTCAATATAGTTGGGGAACATTTGCTGCCCGACGTGCCTGATAATGTATGACTTGCCGATCTGACGGGCTCCATCCACGATAAGCATTTTATTGCTTGCACTTTTGAGGTAGCTTTCTATCTTGCTGGTAATCTTGCGTCTAAGCATACCAATTACATTTATTCTTAGAAATAATTTGTACAAATATACATTTATTCTTAGAAATATATCGAGAAATATTACATTTATTCTGGAATAAACTTTGAAAACCCGACTAAGATTGTACCAGACGAGTTCATATGCTCTTCCGGCTCTGTCCGATATTCCCAGAACAGGCCAGAAGTCCCAGAAAAG
>DCIQ01000103.1:12979-13785 GCA_002317435.1 Bacteroidales bacterium UBA1722
TTCAGAGTGGTGGTCATGCCGAATGCATAGAGACCCAATATGGGACCGTAGGTGTAGCTGGCCACCGTATATACCGCGTTTATCACACTTCCGTTCCCGATGGCCTGGAATGCGAAAATTATCAGGCCCATCATGACGGCGTTTATACTGTGTATCCAGACACGGAATTTTTTCACTTCCCGCTCATTCATTTTGATGTCGGCCTTGAGGATATCCAGCGAGAAAGAGGAAGTAAGTGCCGTCAGGGCGGATCCGGAACTGCTGAACGCCGCAGCCACAAGTCCCAGAACGAACATCACGCCCACTATGGGAGGAAGATACCCGGTCGCTATGGTGGGGAAGAGATTGTCAGGACTGTCTATGGCGATTCCTATCCGGGCACTGTAGATATACAGAAGGACTCCCAACGCGAGAAACAGGAGATTCACCGGAAGAAAAAGGATTCCGCACGAAAGCACATTCTTCTGTGCATCCCTGAGATTCCGGCACGAAAGGTTCTTCTGCATCATATCCTGGTCCAGACCGTTTATGGCGACGGTGGTAAACATCCCTGCAAGAAACTGCTTGAAGAAGTATTTCTTATCATTCACATCATCGAAAAACCAGATTCTGCTCATACCGCTGTCCGCCACTTCCCTGCAGAGTCCGCCCCAGTCCATCCCCATCTGCCTGCCCAGGAAGAAAATGGTCAGGACCACCGATGCCATGAGTGCGAAAGTCTGAAACAGATCCACCCATACTATGGTTCTCACCCCTCCCCTCACGGTATATGCCCACACCACCGTCATAGTGACGGCCACATTGAG
>DCIQ01000136.1:0-3399 GCA_002317435.1 Bacteroidales bacterium UBA1722
CAGGTAGAATTGACGTTGTTTTTGAGTGGTACTACTACAAAAACTACCATAACTACTACAAGGACTACCACAAAAGAGCAGATACTTGAACTCATAAAAGCAAATCCTTCCGCCACAATGAATGAGATTGCTGAAAAGATTGGATTGACCAAGGACGGTGTTTATTATCATATTAAGCAGATGCTTGGGAAGAAACTTGTTCATATCGGCCCAACCAATGGCGGTCATTGGGAAATAATAAAATAGTCTATGATTCCTTACGAAGAACTCGCGGCGGAAAACGCCAGACTTCTTGGCATAGTCAAAGCCTTGAAGGAGGAAAATGCGGTTCTTCGGTCTATGTTGCCTTCAGGAGTAGAGATACCAATAACACAGAAAGAATCGGAGCAGAAGAGTCCTCCATTAAACAGAGAAGCTATCATTGCACAACGATTGGCTCTGTTTCGAAATTTGTTCCGTGGACGCGAGGATGTGTATGCAAGACGATGGGTGAGCAAGAGGTCTCTGGTGCATTTTTGGTGCATCTTTTTTGAAGTAGAGAGAAAGAAAAAGTGCCTTGTAGATAGCTACAAAGCACTTTCTTGTGTATTTTTCAGCGGAGAGAGAGGGATTCGAACCCCCGAACGCTTGCACGTCAACAGTTTTCAAGACTGCCGCAATCGACCACTCTGCCATCTCTCCTTTCCCGATTGGGAGCGCAAAGGTAGATATTTTAAACAAAATACCAAATTATTTCGTCGTCGAGCCGAAGAATTTCCAGTGGAATATAATCAGATAGAGGGCACCTGCGGTTATGCAGGAATCGGCTATATTGAAAATGGGCCGGAAGAAGATGAACTGCTGGCCTCCCCAGATGGGGAACCACTCCGGCAGCACCGTGTCTATCAGGGGGAAGTAGAGCATATCGACCACCATTCCGAGACCGACGGGAGCATATCCGCCGTCGGGGGGAAAGAGCTGGGCCACCTGGGAATATGTGGATTCGGAGAATATGCGGCCGTAGAAGAGACAGTCGAAAATATTGCCGCAGGCACCTACCATTATCAGAGTTATGCCTACCAGCACGCCCATCGGAGTCTCCGGACGCTTCAGGAGACGGCGGATATATATGAACATCACTATCACCAGAACGATGCGGAAGGTGGTGAGAAAATACTTGCCTATCTCACCGCCGAAGGCCATCCCGAAGGCCATTCCCTTGTTCTCGATGAAAAGAATCTGGAACCAGCTCCCTAAAACATTAAACGACTCCCCTATGGCCATATTGGTCTTGATCAGGATTTTGACCACCTGATCAAGGGCCAGCAACGCCACCGTGATGATGGTGAGGACGGTGCCTCTGGACAATTTCATTATCTGTTCTGCATGTTTTTCCCTTCGACACTCATAGTGGCGTGCGGAACCAGTCTGAGTCTCTCCTTGGGGATCAGTTTGCCCGTTACACGGCAGATGCCGTAGGTCTTGTTTTCGATGCGTCCGAGGGCGGCTTCGAGGTTCTGGATGAATTTCATCTGACGCTGCGCCAACTGGCCGATCTCTTCCTTGTTCAGCGAAGATGCGCCTTCCTCGAGCACTTTGAAAGTGGGGGACGTATCTTCGGTACCATTGCTTGCGCTGAGGTTTATCGATGCCTTCAAGGCCGCATATTCCTTTCTGGCCACTTCAAGTTTTTCAAGAATCAGTGTCTTGAACTCCTGGAGGTCCTCATCGCTGTAACGTACATGGAAAGGTGTCCCTTCCGCATTTGTTTTCATTTCGTCAGCCATAGTGTGTAAAGAATTTATCAGTTATAATGCCGTGCGTATATTGCGTAAAGATAGTGCTTTATCATTAATAATCAAACTGCACGGCATCAATTTTTCATCAAGCCTTGTACAGCGCGATCCTGACGGTATCTTCATTTATCCACTCCACATCGGTCCCTCCGGCGACGTTCTCCTCCAGCCGGATATCCAGCGAGAGGGTCTGGGAACATACGTATTCCCGGAATCCTTCCATCGCGGCGGCCACATCCTCCCTGAAACCGATAACCACGTGAATCTTGTCCGTCACCTCGAATCCGCTCTCCTTTCGGAGATTCTGGATACGGTTGATGAGTTCGCGGGCCACCCCTTCGTTCCTGAGCTCGTCGGTGATGGTGATGTCGAGGGCTACGGTAAGTTTCCCTTCGGAAGATACAAGCCATCCGGGCATATCCTCAGAGGAGATTTCATAGTCCCCGGCCTGAAGCGCCACATCCCCCGAAGGAAGCGACACTACATATTCACGGGCTTCGAGTTCAGCCTTCTCTATCTCGGAAATCTGACGGGAGGTGAAACTGCCGAACGCGGCGGCGATCTCCTTCATCTGTTTTCCGTATTTCTTGCCGAGAGTCTTGAAGTTGGGTTTTATCTTCTTGATAATGATGCCTTCGGTATCGCGGATAAACTTCATCTGCTTGACGTTCACCTCATTGAGGACAAGATTTTCTATCTTGGAGAGTTGTTCCTCGATTTTGGGGTCAAGTACCGGTATCATCATCATCGCAAGAGGCTTGCGGACATTTATGTTCACCTTCCTGCGGAGGGCAAGCACCATGGACGAACTCTTCTGGGCCAGTTCCATCCTCTCTTCGAGGTCGCTGTCGATAAGGGTTCCGTCACATTCGGGCATCATGGTCAGATGGACAGACGTCTCGGAGAACCTGTGTGACACCGCATTCAAGTCACCGAAGAGCCTTTCCATATAGAACGGGGCGATAGGTGCGGCGAGCATCGCGACGGTCTCCAATGCGGAGTACAACGTCTGATATGCCGCCAGTTTGTCCGGAGTCATACCGCCTCCCCAGAAGCGCTTGCGGTTCAGGCGGACGTACCAGTTGGAAAGATTGTCGCAGACAAAATCCTGAATCAGACGGCCGGCGGTGGTGATGTCATAGTCTTCATAGCGCTCGCGCACCTTCCGGATAAGGGTATTCTGCAGGGAGATGAGCCAGCGGTCGATCTCGGCGCGTTCGGCCACGGGCACTTCGGGAGCGCTGTGGTCGAATCCGTCCACGTTCGCATAGAGGGCGAAGAACGAGTAGGTGTTATAGAGAGTCCCGAAGAATTTCCTGCGGACCTCATCCACGCCCGCCTCGTCGAACTTGAGGTTATCCCAAGGCTGGGCATTTGTGAGCATATACCACCGGAGGGCATCTGCGCCGTATTCGTCGAGGGCCTTGAAAGGGTCCACGGCATTCCCGAGGCGCTTGGACATCTTGTTCCCGTTCTTGTCCAGCACCAGTCCGTTCGACACTACGGTGCGGTACGCCACGGAATCGCTTATCATCGTGTGGATGGCGTGCAGGGTGAAGAACCATCCCCTGGTCTGGTCCACGCCTTCGGCAATGAAATCCGCTCCGAGGGAGAATTCCGGTTT
>DCIQ01000136.1:3479-7152 GCA_002317435.1 Bacteroidales bacterium UBA1722
TCGCTCTCGCGGACCATCTTCTTCCCGCTGTCGCTGACGAGCCAGTAATCGTCCACGAAATGGCGGTGCAGGTCGATCTTGTCATAATTCTCCTTCGAATGGGAAGCGGGGTCGAATCCGAGCTTCCGGAGGGGATTTTCACTCATTATGCCTGCGGCAACGGATTTCTCGAGTTCCTCATAGAGTTCGGCTGCCGTGCCGATGCATTTCTCTTCTTTTCCGTCTTCGGTCCTCCAGATGGGGAGAGGCGTCCCCCAGAAACGGCTTCTGGAGAGATTCCAGTCCTGCAGGTTCTCCAGCCATTTGCCGAAACGTCCCGAACCGGTGGACTCGGGATACCACTTTATGGTCCTGTTCAGTTCGATGAGTCTGTCCTGAACGGCCGTGGTGCGGATAAACCAGCTGTTCAGAGGATAGTAGAGAACCGGCTTGTCGGTTCTCCAGCAGTGCGGATACGTATGGACGTGCTTCTCTATTTTGAACGCCTTGTTCTGAGACTTGAGCATCACGCAGATGTCGATATCCAGAGTCGGAGTCTCCGGGCCGGCCTGATCGTCATATGCATTCTTCACATAACGTCCGGCGTAGGGTCCGTATTCCCCGACATTCACCCGCTCCGACACGAAAGCCGGATCCAGTTCCTCTATCCGGTACATTCTTCCCTCCCAGTCCACCTGAGCCTGAGGAAGCCCGTTGATATCCTTCACCATGAGGGGAGGGATTCCGGACTGCTTGGCGACCTTGTCATCATCCGCACCGAAAGTGGGGGCGATGTGGACGATACCGGTACCGTCCTCGGTGGTCACATAATCCCCGAGAATCACCCTGAAGGCACCTTCGTCGGGACGGATCCAGGGAATCAGCTGTTCATATCCGATACCTTCGAGATCCGTCCCCTTCATCCCGTCCTTCACTATCTTCCAGGGAACCGATTTGTCACCGGCCTTATAATCTTCGAAGGGGAGGTTCTCCGCCTTGGGGGAGAAATGTGCATTCAGAAGGGGTTTGGCCACTATGTAGCATCCGGGGATGCCGGTATATGGGTTGAATGAACGGACCATCACATAGTCTATCTTCGGTCCCACGCAGAGAGCAGTATTGGAAGGAAGGGTCCAGGGAGTGGTGGTCCAGGCGATAATGTACAGTTCAGCGCCTGCCGCACGGGCCTCGGCGATGAGGGCATCAGCCTTGGGAGTCCCGGATTTCACCGTGAACTGAGCCACCGCAGTGGTATCCTTCACATCCCTGTAGCAGCCGGGCTGGTTCAGTTCGTGAGAGCTGAGGCCCGTACCGGCGGCGGGAGAATAAGGCTGGATGCATTTCCCTTTATACAGGAGACCTTTTTCGTATATCTTCTTCAGGAGATACCACAAAGTCTCTATATATCTGTTGTCATAAGTGATATAGGGATTCTCCATATCCACCCAATAACCTATGCGGTCGGTAAGGTTCATCCACTCCCTGGTATATTTCATCACCTCGGTGCGGCAGGTATTGTTATACTCAGTCACACTTATCGTCTTGCCTATATCCTCTTTGGTGATGCCGAGCTTTTTCTCCACGCCGAGTTCCACCGGGAGTCCGTGGGTGTCCCATCCGGCCTTTCTCCGGACGAGATATCCTGTCTGTGTCTTATAACGGCAGACGGCATCCTTGATGCTCCGGGCCATTACGTGATGAATGCCCGGCATTCCGTTGGCCGAAGGAGGACCCTCGAAAAATATGAACTTGGGAGCGCCTTCGCGCAGTTTCAGTGTCTGTCCGAAGACATCGTCCTTCTTCCACCGGTCCAGGACCGACCCGTTCACTTCAGTCAGGTCCAGTCCCTTGTATTCCTTGAAACTCATATAACTTACATTATCTTTAACGGGCGGCAAAGGTAAGAAAAAAAGTCATTTTTCTCAAGCCGCCATTTCGGGGGAGTTTTGCCTTGAAATTCCCCCGTCTGCATATCAAAACGTCATTTCGGGGGAATTTTGCTTTAAAATCCCCCTGTTTACATATCAAAACGCCATTCCGGGGGAGCAGACAGACTTTTCTCCCCCAAGTTTCGGGACAATGCTTCAAACAGGGGGGCGGAATGTCCTTTTTCCCCGAAATTATTTACCTTTGTTCGATTAATATAGATTATTTAAGTTCGACCTTGTATGTCAGAAAAAAATTACAAGATAGTGGCGATGATACCGGCCAGATACGGATCATCCAGATTTCCGGGCAAGCCGCTGGCGATGCTGTGCGGAAAACCCGTGATAGTACGTACCTGCGAGGCCGCCGCCCGCACCGGACTGTTCAGTGACGTATATGTGGTCACCGACGATGAACGCATCCGGGAAGCGGTTATAGACGGAGGCTATAAATGCATTATGAGCACACGCGAGCACCCTACGGGAAGCGACCGTATCGCCGAAGCTGCCGAACAGGTAGAGTGCGACCTCATAGTGAACGTGCAGGGAGACGAACCCTTCACGTCGAAAGAGGCGCTGGAACTGCTGCTGTCCCCCTATTACGGGCCGGATGCAGACAAGGTGGACCTCTCTACGATGATGCAGGAACTCAAGGACCCGAAACTCATAAAGGACCCGAACTACTGCAAGGTGATTACCGACCGTGACGGATTCGCGATGTATTTCTCGCGCAGCCCCATCCCCTATCCCAGAAATACCGGTACAGGAGCCAGATACTTCGAACACATCGGGCTCTACGCGTTCCGCCGCCAGTCCCTTCTGGACTTCGCATCATGGAAACAACTCCCCAACGAAGCCTCCGAAGCCATCGAATGTATCCGCTTTCTGGAATACGGAAAAAAGATCAAGGTTCTGGAGACCAACTATATGGGGATCGAAATAGATACTCCGGAAGATCTCGTGAATGCTGAAAAGCTGTTTAAGGAGAGAGGAATGGAATAAATGGACCGACATGCTGAAATCCGGCCGGCAAACCGAAGTGGACTGACCGGGAATCATTTCAAAACAGCTTCCGATATGAATGAAAAATACGCACTGGTCACAGGGGCCAGTTCCGGAATCGGATTCCAATATGCCAGAGTACTGGCCCGGAAAGGCTATAATCTGATAGTGGTCAGTAATGAAGCCGAGGCCATAGAACAGAAGGGAGAGGAACTGCGGAAGGAGTTCGGCGTGAAGGTAATCCCCCTGATGCGCGATCTGGGATGTCAGGAAGCGGCCAAGGAGCTCTACGATTACTGTCACAGCGAAAACCTGGAGGTGGAAGTTCTTATAAACAATGCGGGAGTCTATCATGACCGGGATTTCCTGAAAGACTCGGAAAAATTCAACTCCCTGATCCTGAACCTGCACGTCTATACCCCTGCGATGCTGATATGGTATTTCGGACAGGATATGGTTCAGCGCCATAAGGGCTACATCCTGAACATGAGTTCCATCACCGCCGGGATAGCAGTCCAGCGGCTGGCCACCTACAGCGCCACCAAGGCTTTCCTGAAGAACTTCACCAGATCGATACACATCGAGCTGCGCGGAGAGGGAGTCAACGTCACTGCCGTATGCCCGGGGGCGGTAGCCACCACCCTCTATAATCTGAAACCCTCGGCCATCAGGGCAGGACTGCTCATAGGCTATATAATCACCCCGGAGAAACTGGCAGAGAAAGGTGTGAAAGCCATGTTCAGGGGCAGGCACCGCATAATCCCCGG
>DCIQ01000177.1 GCA_002317435.1 Bacteroidales bacterium UBA1722
ACCGAGACCACTTTCGGCGGACGCCCCGAACTGCCCGACAGCACAGCTGCCATAGACTACGGGACCTTGATATACGTAACGCTCCAGCGTGCACGCACTGCCCGGGAAGCCATCGATATCATCGTGGATTTCGTGAACGAATACGGCTATGTCTCTGGAGGTGAATCCCTCTCCATCGGAGATGACAATGAAGCCTGGATAATGGAAATCGTCGGGAAAGGTGTAAAACTGGACGAGAACGGAAAGAACCTCCGCAAAGGTGCCGTCTGGGCGGCCGCCCGCGTCCCCGAAGGATATATCTGCGCCCATGCCAACCAGTCCCGCATCCACCATATCGAATTCTCCGATCCCGAGAACTGGCTCTATGCTCCTGACGTGGTATCCTTCGCCAGAGAGATGGGGTACTTCGAAGGAAGCGATGCCGAGTTCAGTTTCTGCGACGCCTATAACCCCATCGATTTCGGAGGTATGAGAGGCTGCGAGGCTCGTGTATGGAGTGCATTCCGGATACTCGGAGAAGGCAGGATAGGCACACGCGCAGCGGATGACTACATCGACTTCGCGATGGGTTACAACTCTGCCGACAAGATGCCCCTTTTCATCAAACCCGCCCGGAAAGTCTCCCTGAAAGAGGTCGCCGACGTAATGCGTGACCACTACGAAGGAACTCCTATGGATATGACCACGGATATCGGTGCAGGCGGACATCACACTCCCTATCGCTGGAGACCTATGCATTTCGAAGCCGATGGCAATACTTACCTGAACGAAAGGGCCATAGCCACCCAGCAGACCGGATTCTGGATCGTATGCCAGAGCCGCAGCTGGGTACCCGACGAACTGAAAGGTATCCTGTGGTTCGGAACGGATGACGCCGCCACCTCCAGTCTCACCCCCGTATATACCGGTATCAGCCGCGTACCGGAATGTATCCGGGTCGGCAACGGGGACATCCTTACATACAGCCCCACATCCATGTTCTGGATTACAAACAGAATCGCCCAATTCGCCTACCTGCTTTATGACCGGCTGCAGCCTGAAATAAGAGCCAGGATAGACAAATTCGAAAACGGGTGTCTGGAAGCCATCCCTCAGATAGATGCCAAGGCGACAGAACTGCTCGGTGCCAAACCGACACCGAAATCCAGAAAAGCCGCCATCGACTACATTACAGACTACAGTGTAAACACTGCGCAGAATCTGTTCGGCATATGGCAGGAACTGGATGCATACCTTCTCGTCAAATATATGGACGGAAATATCAAGCTCCAGAATCCCGACGGTTCATTCCGCGACAACGGTCACTCGCCGAAAATTCCCGCATTCCCCGACCAGCCCGGCTACAGCGACAGATGGAAGAAGAACGTAGCCCGTGACAACGGACTCATCCTCCGCGTTAAAGAAGAATAGTCCGCGCGACGGACAAGGGTTTACCGAATTCCCTGTCGACTGATAAAAGAGATGGCCGGACGACGATATGTTCCGGCCATCTCTTTTTCAAATATCGATATCCGACGCTATCTCTTCCTCATACGGACGAAGAGTTCCATAGCCCTGTACTTCGCAAGTCCGAGGTCACTGAGAGTGCGGGCGGTATTCTGTGTACGTTCTTCGGCACGCTGCCAGAATTCCCGCTTGTCAGCACCGGGGAAGGGCATGATGTCCTTCTGCGAAAGATGCTTGTAGATAGCGTGACGCTTCCGTATCATCTCCTCGGGAGAGATAGGAACAGCCATGTCCTCATCAGCGAAACTCCACTCCTTCCAGGCCCCGCGATAAAGCCATATCTCACATTTCTTCACCCAGTCCTCATTCCAGAGTTTCTCCATAGCGGACAGAACTATATTCGTGCAGGTCTTATGGGTTCCGTGAGGGTCATAGAAATCACCGGCGGCATATACCTGATCGGGCTTGATCTCCTGAAGAAGGTCCATAACTATCTTATAATCGGCATCGGTAACCTTGCCTTTCTTGATACCTCCGGTCTCATAGAACGGAAGATTCAGAAAATGAGCATGTGTGCGGTCATCCAGACCAAGTTCGCGGACGGCAGCCCTGGCTTCAGCCCTGCGGATGCTGCCCTTTATATTGAGAAGTTCCCGAGGTTCCGGTTCTCCCTGTTTCTTCCCGGCGATGATTTTCTTCACTTCCTCATATCTGTCACCGAAACCGAGTTCTCTGGCGGTATCTATATTCTGGAGCACAACGTCATCGTGGACAGCCACGTTTCCGGATGTTTCATAAGCCACGTGCACATCGTGCCCGTTTTCTATAAGGCGTCCGAACGTACCGCCCATGGATATTACGTCATCATCCGGATGGGGAGAAAATATTATCACCTTCTTGGGGAACGGTGAGGCGGGAACAGGTCTGAAACTGTCATCTGCATTGGGCTTTCCACCCGGCCATCCCGAAATGGTATGCTGGATGTCATTGAAAACATCAATGTTTATCTTGCTGTATTCGCCTTTCGCATTGAGCAGTCCGCTCAGGCTGTTTTCGAGATAATCTTCATACGTCAGTTCCAGAATCGGTTTGTGAACCGTCTCCGAAAGCCAGGTAACAGCCCTGCGGACGAACTTGGGAGTCCAATCGCAGTCTCCCACCACCCAGGGGGTCTTTATGATGGTCAGTTCCGATGCGGAATCCTTATCCACCACCAGTTCCACGTTCGGATGATTCTGGAAATGCGATGCAGGTACCGAGTCGTCAGGTTCTCCTTCGGCTATCTGATGAACCACCGGTGCCTTCTCCTCTCCCCAGGCCATGAGCACGAGCTTCTTGGAACGCATTATGGTGTCGATACCCATCGTTATGGCCATCGTCGGGATATTGTTCGGATCCGACAGTCTGGTCGCCTGGAACATGAGATTCTTATAAGTAAGACGTACCGTACGGGTCTTGGTCTTCACATGTGAGCCCGCATCATTGAATCCCACCTGCCCCTGAGGTCCTACGCCGAGAATGGTGAAATCTATATCTCCGGCCTGTCTGTCATATTCGGAACAATATTCGGAAAGGGATTCCAGCGGATGATGTCCGTTTATGGTATATACGTTCCCGGGCAGGATATCCACCTTGTCGATGAATTCTTCATAGACTTTGAAATTCCTGCTTCTGGAATCATCCTTCTCGAGAGGATAAAACTCATCTATGCTGAATACCTTTACATCCTTAAAGCTGACTTCACCTTTCTCATACCTCTTCACCAGTTCGCGGTAAAGGCTGATCGGTGTCGTGCCTGTCGAGAGACCCAGTCTGAAAAGGCCGCCGGAATTATTATGCGACCTGATCTCGCTGATCACCAGATCGGCTACATATGAAGAACCGGACATCTCGTCATCATACACGGAAGTCTTCACTTTCTCACATCTGTGAAGGACATCTTCCGGCAATTCGTTTTTCAAAAGACCACCTGAAGTCTCTAAATAAAAATGTGTCATATCTAATATCTAATATGTTATGTTCTATTTGGTCGATGACTCCGGATATCCCACAGTCTGAACCAACGTTATCATTTGATCGGGCCGCAAATCCAGGGCCGCAGAGAGAGCCGGCCTGTCCACCATCGCACGGACTACGGTGATCAGCCCCTCGCTCGCACAGTACAGATACATATTCTCGGAGATGAAGCCCGTATCTGCGAAAATGGTCTCCACCACACCTCGCTCGTCCTTGCCGGTGATACGCGATGTCTCCGCCACGAAGATTATCTCCAAAGGGGCCTTCCCCACAAAATCCTGCATCCCCGTGGCAGCACGCATATCGCGCTCATCTGCCATGACCAGAACGTTCTGGACAGCATTCCAGAGATAAACGCCATCCCGGAAGCAGAGATACAGTTCCATCTCCTGACGGTTATGTGACGAAGGGGCCGTACGCTTCCTCTCCCTGTTATATCCCCAGGCAGCCCAAAGCAGATTCGAAAGAGTCTGAAGTTCCAGAGGGCGCTCACTGAAATTCCGTGCAGTCACTCTGGAAGAGAGCACTTCCATCAAGGGTCTCCCCCCGGTGATGACAGGTTCAGGCAGGTGAATCGTTTTCATCGACATCCTATTTCACATACCAAAGATTCTCCGCGGGCACCTCCATAAAGGCATTTGAACCTTCGTAGCGCACTCTGAGCTTCTCCCAGGTCCATCCGGAAGGAAGACCGCCCACTATATTGCCCAGATAGGTGAGTTCTATTTCGTGAAGACCGGCGGAAAGAGCGACAGAATTATCGTGTGTATATCTCTTTACTTCTCCCTGATGGTCCAGTACCACGTTTCCGTCCACTTTCACCATATCCAGATCGGAATGAATGAAGAATACTCCGTCCATGGGAACTTCGATATATCCGCGTGCCACGGCACCATACTGGGGAGTATTCACTGTAACATTATTGTCTGTCGAACCTGGCAGCAGGGCGGAAATCTCAGCCGCTGAAGGTATCACTTTCTCTTCCCATTTCTCCGGGGCATTCTGAAGAGCATCAACCGTCAGATAATAACCTTTCTTCATCGAGACCTTGAGTCCGTTGGCCAGGGAGGATTTGTCCACACCGGCTGCGGGGGATGCACTCACCTTCTCCACGAAAACCGTCCGGACACGGCTCATCTCACCCGAAGGGAGAACGGTGCGTATCTTTATTTCAGTATTCTCCGTAACGGTCAGAGGAGCAGTGTATTCAGCGGATGACGCATCCGGTTCGGATCCGTCGAGGGTATATACCATCTTCTCGGGACGTGTAGTCTGGAAAGCCACCTGTGTGCGGTCCGAAATAAATACCACATGATCACACGAGCCAAAAGGCTGTTCGGGCATGGGAATATGGTAATTGATGCCGTGTGCCGCGAGTCTCAGAGAGGCGTCGCCGTCTATCCTGCGGGAAAAATCCTCCCAACTCTTATTGGCTGCAGGAGTCCATCCTGTCTCGGCGACGGCGATGATACGGGGGAATGTACGGTATTCGTTGATATCCTCCGTATAAAGATATTCGGACCAGCAGTTACCCTGAACACCTTTGATGAAATTCTCCTTCCCGAGTTTCTTCAGAGTGTCGGGAATAGGGTCATAGGTATAGGTTTTCTCGAGAGTGGCGTAACCGCCGATACCCACGGGTTCAGCCTTGTAGTCCCCCTGGAAATAGTCCAGATAATAACCTTCGCTCGAAGGGGTCATGATGACTTCGTTACCCTTCAGACCTGCATTGATGCCACCTTCGACGCCCCTCCAGGACATTACGATGGCACCTTGGGTGAGGTCTCCTTCCAGAATCTCGTCCCAGCCGATGATTCTCTTTCCGTACTGGGCCAGATATTTTTCGAAATATTCCACGATCCAGGTCTGGAGATGCTGTTCGGGAGTGAATTCGTCATCGAACTTGTCCAATCCCAGCTCACGGATCATCTTCTGGCACCGGGGACATGCGGCCCACTCTTCCTTCGGGCATTCGTCACCTCCGATATGGAAATATTCCCCGGGGAATATCTGCACCATCTCATCGATTACATCCTTCAGGAAATCAAGCATCTTTCCCTTTCCGGGACACATGACCACGTCTTCCACGCCCCATACCTGGCGGACAGGGACGACGGCATTGCGGCATGAGAGCTCGGGATATGCGTGGATGGCGGCCAGTTCGTGACCGGGAATCTCCAGCTCGGGGATGACGGTGATATGTCTTTCGGCCGCATAAGCCACCACTTCCTTCAGTTCTTCCTGAGTATAATAACCTTTGTGGCTTCCGCCTTCGCCCAGAATCCTCTCGGAACCGAGTCCGGTAAGTTTCGGATATTTTTTCACTTCGAAACGCCATCCCTGGTCCTCGGTCAGATGGAAATGCATTATGTTTATCTTGTACATGGCATAAACATCTATCTGCTTCTTCAGCCACTCCACCGATCTGAAATTACGGCAGGGATCGACCATCACCCCCCTGTATGAGAATCTGGGGAAATCTTCGATCTCGACCGAGGGGGCCGACCATCCGGTGCCTTCCACCAAAGAAGCGCTCTCCACCCCTGCGGGCAGCAGCTGCATGAATGTCTGCATCCCATAAAAAAGTCCCGCTTCGTCGGATGCGGTCACCTTTACACCCTTGCGTGTAACCGAAAGTCTATAACCTTCGGCGGCGATACCGCTTTCGGGTTCGAGGCACAATTCTATGCCCGCACCTTCTGCGGCGACAGGAAGTTCATAACCGGTGGATGTCCTCAGTTTCTGTGCGAAAAACGCAGCCGTACGTGCTTCTTCTTCACAGTCGGCCACGAATACGGCATCGGACTCCAGAACGAAATGTCCCGCTCCGCGGGTCACGGACACGGGAGCCG
>DCIQ01000119.1 GCA_002317435.1 Bacteroidales bacterium UBA1722
ATGAAAAACAGAATAGGCAGTACCGCTTCAGATTTCACCTTCACCACCCGCGAGGGGGTCAACGGCACTCTTCACGGCGTAGTCGCCGACCATATCCTGCTGTTTTTTTCAAATCCGGGATGCAATGCCTGTCTCGAGATAATCAATTCCTTGAAAGAGTCACAGAAAATAACACAGCTCATTTCAGAAAATCGCCTCAAGATTCTGAACATTTATATAGATGCTGACCTTACCGAATGGTTCAACTATATGCCGATATACCCGAAAGAGTGGATAAATGCGTATCAGGGAGACCTTCAGGTCAGGGAGAAGGGGCTGTACAGCGTGAGGGCCATACCGTCCCTATACATTCTGGACAGTTCGAAGAAAGTCATTTTCAAGGACGTGGTCCCACACATCGCCCTTTCATATCTGGAACATCTGCAGTAATCCGAAGATGAGGAGAAAATTATATCCGATTCTCTCTCTCCTGCTGATTTTCATTTCAGCAAGTGATCTCCGCGCCCAATACTTCTCAGCGGGAAACGACCCCGCCCGAATCAGGTGGAACAGCATAAGGAGCGAACATTTCACCCTTATATATCCTGCCGGCAGCGATTCTCTGGCCCGTGTATATCTCGGCAGACTGGAGTATTTCCGCCCTCTCTCTTTTGAGACTATGGATATCGCCGGAAGCAATATACCGGTAATAATTCATTCACACACCACATCCAGCAACGGAGTGGTCTCCTGGGCCCCGAAAAGGATAGATCTCTACTCCTCCCCCGAACCATACGGGGGAACACCGGATCCGTGGACGGATCAACTTGTCAGCCACGAACTGAGGCATCAGGCACAAATGGAACTCCTGAGTACCGGTGTGATGAAAACCCTCTATTATCCCTTCGGAGAATCCATCTCCGGCATAAGTGCCGCCCTGTATGCGGGTTCCCCCTATCTGGAGGGGGATGCCGTGGTCACCGAAACGGAACTTCTCCGGGGAGGAAGGGGCAGGAGCGCATCATTCTCGCAGTATTACAGAATGGCCTGGCTGAACGGTGACACCCGTAACCGGTTCCGCTATTTCGGAGGTTCATACAGGCATTACACACCGGACAAGTATAAATACGGATACTATATGATATCCGGTTTCCGAAGTGTCACCGGCGACTCGCATTTTCAAGGTAAGGATATCCGTACCCGTCTCGACCGATGGATTGACATCCCCCATATGTTTTCACACTATAGAAAACTGGTGGGGATGAGTTACAGTGCCGTATGGGACAGCACCGTGGTCCACATGACGGAGGTCTGGCGAAAGGACCTCCGACTGCGTGGCACCCCCGACACAGGCATACAGTTGTCCGCAGCGAAGACCCGCTACTACAGGGACTATGTCTCCCCCGTATATGTCTCCATCCCGGATTCCAGGTACAGCGGGCAGGTAATAGCCATAAAAAAAGGTATGGATTGTGCCCCGTCACTCATTTCCATCGACACTTCGGGAAATGAACACTTGATCCGTCCTTTCGCGAGCACCCACTCGAATCTCGAACCCTCTTCCGACGGAAGACTCTACTGGTCCGAAACGGTCCTGGGCAGCGGCAGTACGTTGGAGGATTTCTCGGTAATCAGATACTTGGACCTATATACCGGCATCACCCGTCAGATTCCTCTGAACCGCACCAAATGGTTCAATCCGTCCGTTTCCCCCGATGCGGAGCTTATGGCCGTCACCGAGTATCCCGTGACCGGTTCTTCCTATCTGGTTCTGCTGGACACCCGTAACTGGAACGTGGTCAGCAGGACAGAAGCCCCCGAAAAAGGGCAGTTGAAGGAGTGTGTCATCACACCCGAAGGAATCTTCTCCACCGTCATCCTCGACTCGGGACTTGCCCTGTACCGCCTCGCGGAAGGAGAATGGAAGGAAGTCATCCCGCAGCAGAACCAGTCCATGTTCCAACTCCGGTTCTGCAGGGGAGACATCTATTTCTCCAGCGACCTCGACGGAGTCCTGAACATTTATGCCTACCGTCTGTCCGACGGGTCTGTCCGACGAATCACCAATTCCCTCTATGGGGCGGAATATCCTTATATGTCCGCCGCCGACTCATCCCTTTATTTCAGCGATTTCGGTACCATGGGATATCGAGCCGTCCGCATCAGCGCGGATTCGCTCAGAAGTAAAGAGGCCGATTTCTCACGTCCGGCGTCCTTCACCTTCGCGGAGATGCTCTCGCGGCAGAGGAAAGAACAGGCAGCGATGTCTGCCGATTCCACCTTGATATCCGATTATTCGGATCCCGCATCCTACCCCGCACGGAGATACTCCAAATTCTCCCACCTGTTCAGATTCCATTCCTGGGCCCCCTTCTACTACAATGTGGACAACGTCCTGAATCTCAGTTATGAGAAGTATTATAACGCAGTGTCCCTCGGAGCAGTGGTCTATTCGCAGAACTCCCTCGGCACAGCTGTCACCATGTTCGGATATTCAGCCCATAAGGCCGCCCATTCCGGCGGTTCCAAATGGTTCCATTCAGGGCATGCCAAATTCACGTACAAGGGGTTATGCCCGTTCATAGAGTTGTCCGTCGATTTCAATGACCGGCACCGCTACAGATACGAAGGACCCGACCCTCTCTGTGAAGGCATCTATCTGAACAACTCCTACACCCGTCTTCTCTCCGACACATATCCTCTGCTCGTAGAAACCGGCCTCCGGCTCTACTATCCCATCTATTTCACATCGGGCGGATGGAGCAGAGTACTCATTCCCCAGGCCAACTGGATGTTCAGAAACGACGAATACCGGACTCCCGGCGGCTCCCTTACATACAAGAACCAGCTGTACGGCGCAGTAACATACTCTCAGGTCATCCCCGCCCGAACCTCGCAGATATATCCCAGATGGGGATTCAGCCTTACGGCAATGGGGTCTTTCGTTCCGGGCGGTTCCGCCACTTTCGGCCGTCTGGGGTACCTCCACGGTTATCTTTATCTCCCCGGAATCCTCCGCAACCAGGGATTCAAACTGACTGCATCATACCAGAGACAATTCATCGGAAAAGAGCAATACCTCCTCTCAAGCCAGGCATCCCTTCCACACGGATATACATATTTCTACCCCACCGAGGATTTCTTCAAGGGTACTGTAAGCTATGCAATACCCATCCATCTTGGAGACCCCTATCTGGGGGGCGGCATAGGGCTGTATTTCAAAAGGCTCCAGGTAATCCCATTCTATGAATGGGCCAGGGATTTCGGAAGGACAGGTGTAACCAGGGTTTTCAAGAGCACAGGCAGTGATTTCCTCCTCGATTTCTCCCTGCTTCCATTCTCCTGCACCTTCAGCGCGGGTCTGCGGTACGCCTATACCGGCAGACAGCAGATATGGACGGGAACAGAACTGAAAGACCTGAACAGGAACTATTTCCAATTCCTCTTCAATTTCACCCTCTGAAGAAGGCTTATTCGTGAAGTTTTGACAACAGAGCATCCGCCGCCTTCTTCCCGACGAGTGCGGCGATATCCCCGGCCGCAGCCTTCCTGATCGCCGAAACGGTTTTGTATTCAGAAAGAAGAGCTTCCTTCTTCACGGGACCGATACCAGGTATATCATCCAATACGGATACCAGCTGGGACGCGCTTCTCCGATTCCTGTGGTGTGTGATTCCGAATCTGTGCGCCTCGTCACGGATATGCATGAGGACCTTGAGCGTAGTGGAGTTCCTGTCCAGAAAAAGGGGATACGGATCACCGGGAACTATCACCTCCTCCATCCTCTTCGCCAGCCCTATAAGCTTTATCCTGTCCAGCAGCCCCAGTTCGTCCAACACCTCGTATGCGGCGGACACCTGTCCTTTCCCCCCGTCGACCACCACCAGCTGCGGCAGTTCCACCCCCTCGTTCAACAGTCTGGTATAACGTCTGTTGAGAACCTCTTTCATGGACGAGAAGTCGTCCGCCCCCACCACGGTCTTGATATTGAAATGACGATAATCCTTCTTGGAAGGAGCCCCGTCGCGGAAAACCACGCACGATGCCACAGGATTGGTCCCCTGAATGTTCGAATTGTCGAAACACTCTATATGATGAGGAGGTGTTTCCATCTGCAGATCCTTCATCATATTCTCCACTATCCTGTCCGAATGTTCCTTCGGATTCTTGAACTCCTCCTGCCTGAGACGCTCGAATTTCATCGCACAGGCATTCTTCCTGCTCAGTTCCAGCAGGGATGCCTTGTCCCCCTTCATAGGAACGTGAACTTCACACCCCGGGAAATCGGTATCCGGAAGGAACGGCACCAGCATCTCCTTCTCCCCTTCCCCGAACCGGTCGCGGATACCCGCGATAAAGGAAGAGAGCACGGATGCCTGCTCCTCCTCTATGTGGCTGCGAAGCTCCATATTGACCGACTGGATTATACAACCCCGGTGGACATGGAGATAATTGCCGTAGGCATCATCACCGTCAAAAACTATCGAGAAAACATCGGCGTTTATCAGGGCGGTGTTCACTATCAGAGATTTGGAATAATGCTTGCCCAGAAGGTCCATCCGGGTCTTCCACACCTGCGCCTGCTCGAAATCCAGCACCGAAGCGGCATCCTTCATCTTCGCCTCATATTCGCGCAGAATCTTCCCCGAATCCCCTTTCAGGATAGATTTCATCTGCTCCACCTGCGCGGCATACTCCCCGGAAGAGACATGCCCGGCACAGCACCCGCCGCATTTCCCGAGGTGGTAATTCAGGCATACTTTATATTTGCCGGAGGCAATACTTTCCTCCGTAAGGGCAAGTTTGCAGGTGCGGAGCCTGTACAGCGCCTCCAGCAGCGAAAGAATGCCATGTGCGTGCTGCCCGGAAGAATACGGACCGAAATACAGGGACCCGTCGCGAACCACCCTCCTGGTCATGAACACCCTGGGGTACGGCTCGTTCTTCAGGCAAATCCAGGGATAGGTCTTGCTGTCCTTCAGCAGAATATTATACTTGGGCTGGAACTGCTTTATGAGATTGTTCTCCAGCAGAAAGGCATCTTCCTCGGTATCCACCACGGTATGGAGGATATCCGCTATTTTCGACACCATGACCGCCGTCTTGCGGGTAAGTGTCTCCGGAGGACGGAAATATGAACTTACCCTCCGGCGCAGATCCTTGGCCTTGCCGACATATATCACCACCCCGTCCGAGTTCAGGAAACGGTACACCCCCGGACAATGGGGAAGGGACATCAACTTTTCGGAAACATCCATAACCATATCGTATGCTAAGGAACCGGGTCATAGCCGCTGCCGCCCCACGGATGACATCTCATTATCCGTTTGAAGGTGAGGAAGAAGCCCTTGAAAGGGCCGTATTTTCTGAATGCCTCCAGCGCGTATTGCGAACAGGTGGGGGTATATCTGCATGCCGCGGGAGTAAACGGGGATATGCAGGTCTGATAGATCTTTATCAAGACTATGAAGGGGAACACGCAGACCTTTCTGACCAGTCTACCGTATTTTCCCGAGCGCTGACCTGACCGATTCGCAGATTCTGTCATATTCCAAGACTGCCGAATGAGTGTAAACCATCAGGATATGCTTGCCGGCACACCCGGGGAAGGCGGATCTGCCGAGCCTTACGGACTCCCGGATGCGGCGGCGGATGAGATTCCGCTTCACAGCCCTCTTGAAGAGTCTTTTGGGCACTGAAATCACCAGCATATCCTCCTCCTCTTCAGTATGGGACAGAAAATACACCTTCAAGGGAAACGTGTAAAACGATTCACCGTCATTATGGATTCTCTCTACTGAAGTCATCTCCAATGATTACTATATTTACTACACCGGTGCCACATATGTGAACACATATTCATCCCCATCTATCACCAGGGACATCCTGGATAACGAAGGAGTGGCACGGATATCAGTGAACATCACCACATCCCGATGGCCCGGGATTCCGATATATTCATTATCGGTTACCGTCACCGCTGCGAAATCATCATAAACGGAATACTTGCCGTCCTCCCCTACAGATGTCCATCGTCCGGAAGCAGCCTGGACCTGCATTACGAAAGACCCTTTCGAATCGAACTTCATCCTCCACCCTTCAAACTTCTCCCCGCTCACGGTGGAAGTCTGCCAGGTACCTGCAAGCGAATCCGTACTCGAATACGTCGGAGAGAGTTTCTCCATGGTCACCCTGTTATGGTCGCTGTATACAGTCTCGCCGTTCAGACGCTCGGCGATGAGTTCCAGCGTGACCAGTGAATCTTCCGATTCGAAGAAACTGTACTCCCTCTCAAGATATGCCGATACGGGAATCCCGAAAAATCCGTTTATCTCCCCGCTGTAGCTCAGATCACAGCAATATGCCTCATAGGAAAGTTTACTGCTGCCCCAGGAGAATCCACCGTCTCCCGTATTCCGGATACCTGTTATCTCGAGGGTACCGTTATTCTGGAAATAGTACACCATCCAGCGGTCAGGATCCACTTCTTCACCATCATAAACCTTCACGGACCAGTAGGCCTTAAGATTCTCCCTGTTATACGAAGGCTTGATTTTGGAGCACGAGACCGCCATCAGCAGGAGAACGACTGCACCCGCCGCACATTTTCCGGATATGGCAGAGAAAGACATTCTATTTGTTCTTTTCCAGATATGTCAGGAGAGCCTGTGCGATGGAAGGACACTCGGGTGTGGGAGCCTCTATCTCTATCTTCAGTCCCGCAGCCTTCGCAGCCTTCGCAGTGGCAGGACCGAAAGTGGCTACAAGCAAATCCTTCTGCTCGAAACCGGGGAACTGCTCGAAAAGGGATTTGACATCCGAAGGACTGTAGAAGACCATCATCTGATATTTATTCAGTTCGACAGCAGAAAGGTCACAGTTATTCGTACGGCAGAACACGCCCGTATCGAAACTCAGTTTCGCCTTGGAAAAGGGCTTCGTGAGCTCGGGTCTGGCGGCATCGGTAACCGTCAGCAGGAACTTTTCATCCTTATGTTTGGTCCCGATGGTCTCGATTATGGAATCTGTGGTACCGTGACAGGGAAATATCT
>DCIQ01000010.1:0-2052 GCA_002317435.1 Bacteroidales bacterium UBA1722
CTGGATTACACGCGCAGACAGATTCCTTCCCTGGCATTCGCGGAAGGAGAATTCAGCGGACTGTAATATCGTCATAATCACTATTTTTCCATGACAAACCATTCATCAACCGTTCCCCGCAGGCCGGGTATGCTGACATCCATGATACCCGTGGCGGTACTCATCACCCTGATAACTGTCGGAGTGAGGATATTCGGAGTGGACATCACCGCCGGAGTATCCCAAATATCACTCTGCATCACCGCCCTGGTGGTGGTATTCATCTCCATGTGCTTCTACGGAGTTTCCTGGTCCGATATAGAAAACGGTCTCAACCGGACCATATCGAATACCGGCATCGCCATATTCATCCTGATGATGATAGGATGCGTCACTTCCACCTGGATGCTTTCCGGAGTCGTGCCCTCCATCATATATTACGGAATGAAACTTATCAGTCCGAAAGTATTCCTGCTGGTCACTTTCCTGCTCACTTCGCTGGTGTCAGTCCTTTCAGGTTCTTCCTGGACGACCATCGCCACCATAGGAGTCGCCATGATGGGAGCCGGCACTTTCATAGGAGTACACGCCGGATGGCTTGCCGGAGCGATAATCTCCGGAGCATATTTCGGAGACAAGCGCTCTCCCATGTCAGATACCTGCAACCTGTCGGCCACTGTCGCCGGAGTGGACCTCTACACGCACATGCATTATCTGCTCTATACGAACCTGCCCTCCTACATACTCTCCGGGATAGTTTTCACCATCGCAGGATTCATTATCCCGACTACGGGAGAATTGGATCTGGCGGCACAGTATGCCGCTCTGGAAGGGACATTCATCATCTCCCCCTGGCTTCTGCTGATACCATTGTTCACCATATATCTCATACTGAAAAAAGTTCCGGCCATCCTCACGCTGCTCATATCTGCCATCACGGGCGGCATAGTGGCATTCCTGACCCAGGGGACAGTCGTGGACCAGGTATGCAGTTCGATTACAGGCACCGGAAACAGATTCTTCTATTTCATGATGACAGTCCTGGCCAACGGAACGGAACTGGAGACAGGGAATGAAATGCTCAACACCCTTACCGCGACGGGAGGGATGCAGGGAATGATGAATACCGTATGGCTGATCATGTCTGTAGTGTTCTTCGGAGGAGTTATGGAAGGTTCGGGCATGATAAATGCGATGGCCGAGAAAATGGCCGGAACGATCAAGAGTGCCGCAGGTCTGGTAGGTTCCACCGTCGGCACCTGCATTTTCTGCAATATAGCCCTCAGCGACCAGTATATGTCCATCGTGGTCCCCGGTAAAATATATGCCGAGACCTATAAGAAAAGAGGATACGCCCCCGAACTTCTGAGCCGTTCGCTGGAAGACTCCGCCACTGTCACTTCCGTGCTGATTCCCTGGAACACCTGCGGAGTAGTACAGGCCACGGTGCTTGGGGTGGCGACCTGGACCTACCTGCCTTACTGCATTTTCAATATCGCTTCACCGATTATTTCTATCTTTGTGGCCGCAATAGGATGGAAGATAAGAAAACTCCCGCAGGACGGACCACAGGAAAGCACATACATAATATCAACAAACAATATCACTGATGAAAATAACCACGAATAAAGTAGTAGCCCTCATCTACGAACTGATCGTTGACGGTCAGACAGCAGATAAGACCACGGAAGAACGCCCTCTGGAATTCATTTTCGGGACAGGTACCCTCCTGCCGAAATTCGAGGAATATATCCTCGACAAGGAACCGGGAGACGATTTCAAATTCACCCTCTCCCCTGCCGAAGGTTACGGTGAATATGATCCGCAGGCGCTCGTAGAACTTCCCAAGAACGTTTTCGAAGTGGACGGCAAGATCCGTGAAGACCTGCTGGTCCCCGGAAATATGATTCAGATGATGAACAGCATGGGCGGCATCATCCCCGGCATGGTGAAAGAAGTGAAGGAAGACTCGGTAATGATGGACTTCAACAGCCCCATGGCCGGCAAGACCCTCAACTTCACCGGACGGATTCTGACAGTCCGCGACGCTACCGACAAGGAGATCGAAGAAGG
>DCIQ01000010.1:2247-2839 GCA_002317435.1 Bacteroidales bacterium UBA1722
GGGAGGGTGGGATTCAGACCGCAGAGGGTGCTCAGGTCGATTACGGGGACAGCCCAAAGTTTTCCGGCCTCCCGTACAGCGTCGGCATAGGCCTCCACGAACAGCCCCTGCCCGTTCGCATAGTTCTCGTCCGGCTGGACGTTCCATTTCCCGAAACTGGCGAAATCCCTGTGGATGGGGGTCATCAGGATTATCTGTTTCGTGGGATAATGTGTCTTCAGATACCTGATGGCGGTATTCAGCCTGCCCCTGAAAGTCTCCCCGTCGAACGAAAATGTCCTGTGCCGGCGGGTGACGGTTTTCCCGTCCACGTTCACCTTAACGTTCTCAAGCGTGTACCACTCACCCATCGGCACTGACGAATTATAATCGTTCGTCCCCAGAAGCATCAGGATGGCATCCGGTTCCTGACCGCATTCCGCCTCCATCTTCTGTGCCAATTCCACCGCCTGCGAAAGTTGGTACCCGTTCACGGCGTACACCAGCGGCTCGATGCCGAGCATCACCTGCAGGTCCTGCCAGTAAACCCTGTTCATCCCGTATTTCACCTGATTGGGATCGGTGATGGAATCCCCGATGAACGCCACCTTCC
>DCIQ01000204.1 GCA_002317435.1 Bacteroidales bacterium UBA1722
CCGGCATCCCCGACGCCTATCTGGTGGAATACCGCCTCCGGAGTATCTGCGGGATAAGGGAGGACGGGTCGCCGGTGTTCGCCGACAAGTTCACGATGGAACTCGTGCTTCCGGAGAGATATCCGCAGGTGGATGCACCCCCCAGGTTCCGTTTCACGGGGGAGACGAGGCCGTGGCATCCGAACATCCGGTATTCCGGTGATATGGCCGGGTTCGTGTGCCTGAATCCCGAAAATACCTTCACCGACCTGGCGTGGGGAGTGGAGAGAGTTTCGGAATACCTCAAATATGAATTGTACCACGCCGTGCAGGAACCACCCTATCCCGAAGACCTGACGGTGGCGCGGTGGGTCATACGGCAGGGTGAACCGAACGAATGGATTTTTTTTGACCAGAAACAGATATGAAGAGACTCATCGCGATATTGTTCCTATTGCCTTCGGCAATAATAATCTCTTCCGCCCAGCAGGTCAAGGAGGTGACGGTCTCCGATTCCGCGTATTTCGAGGAGACGCTGCAGTATCCCTTCGATGACAAGGGGCTCGAACTGCGCTTGAGGCTCTCCTTCGATGAGGAGAACGACCGTCTCGAACTGGTTCTGGTGGGGTCCCGTACCATGATGGTCTTCCGGCAGGACGTGCGCTATCGGGACGTGTTCGGATTCTGGAGGAATATGAAACCCGAGAAACTTCCGTTTCGGGTGCTGGTTCCTCCCGGATCGAAGTACCGTCTGACCGGATCGGTATGGAAGGGGTTCAGGAAGAAACGGAAGAATCATATCTTCAACAGCTGGTTGGAAAATGTCTCTGCGGAGCTTGTTCAGATACAGCCTGCGACCAGCGGGATCCGTTCGGCCGAGGCGATGATGGTGACGGATTCCATAGTGCAGCGGTTCGGTATCGGCAACGATGCGACGGACGCCTATCTGACTCTGAGGAATCTGATGGTCACGGACGTGGGAAAAGTACACAAGGGGACCGGAAAGGTGCGTTACGATATAGTGATGGACCAGGATATGAATACTTCCTATCATGTCATTATCCGGCGCGATCCCTGCTTCCGTACCGGACAGCTGATTGACAGCGTAAGGACCAGGACCGAAGCGCTGGGAGAGGCGTACAGGAGACTTGCCACATCCTGCCCGAACGGTGTGGCATCCAGTGTGGAGGAAGGGGATATCTTCAATCAGCACAGACTGTTCCTGTTGAGCAGGTATCCTGCGATAGATGCCACTCACGAGTGTCGGGGCGTGCAGGAACTGTATGACAGATACAATGCGCTTCGGGACTCGCTTGAGCATGCCCCCTGCAGTTATTCCCCCGATGATCTGCAGAAACAGAAGAAGGCTCAGGGAAAAATACTGAATGCAGAGGTGCTGGTCAATACTGCGCGCTCACTGGATCTGCTGGTTTCCAAGATACTGCTTACCAGTGATATACAGGAGCGTCTCGATCTGATAGACATGGGGGATAACCTTATCAGATCCGTTGACGACAGCCTCTCCGAAAGGGAGGTCGTGGGGGAAGGCATAGATGTGGCCATGGTTCTGTACAGGAGGGCCAAATCATATTTCTATTATTCGACTGTAAGATGAAAAGAATTCTCTGTCTGATTTTACTGCTGGGCCAGTTCCTTCCTCTTTCTGCGAGAGGGCAGGGGCAGGATACCGACGTACCTGCAGCAGAGGAAGAGAAAATAGCCGTCCTGACTCCGGAGGAAATCGAGATATCCGAAAAGATGGCCGAGTATTTCGTCGAGATGTCCGAAATCACATCCACTGTAGCGTATGTGAATTTCCCCGCTCTGAAGGAACTTGAACGGAAACTTCAGGCACTTAACGTAAAGTGGAACACCTACACTGCGATACAGCAGATAACCATAGCCGGATCGGAATACCTTATGGAAGATATTTCCAGATACAATATCCTCTATATGTCCGCTTCGGATTCGATAGCGTCCCAGAAGGTGAGGCTGGAGGCGGTCAATTCATTTGCCGAAGCGGAAAAGCAGATAAAGGAATATATTCCCGTATATGAGAAAATTCTCTCCGATGCATCGAAACTCTCACTGGTCCAGCAGACATCGTCCCAGCTGGAGAGACTCAAGGCCGGTGAACAACTGACACTGGCCGAGGTTCAGGCGATATACGAAAAGGCCAGACACTCTGCGGAACTGAATGCCGCCCTTCAGGAGAGGATGAATGCCGTGGAAGAAGATTTCATCACCATCCGGAACTGTTCCGAGAAGATACAGGCTGCTGAATTCAAGCCATTTATAACCAGGATAAAGGATTATATCCTGACTCTGGCCGGGGTGGCCGTCATAGTTATGTTCATCAGCATGATGAAGTCGAAGATAGAGGCAGCCAAGGCGGCCAGGGAATCGGCCAAAAAATACAAGGATATGCTCGGGCAGAACGATGAATATCCCACCATCTGAAAATGGAACCTATGAAAATGAACAGATACTATCTCCATATAATCGCTGTCGTCTGCGTGCTGCTTCTGGCAGGATGTCAGGAACTGGGCCTGCTCGTCGGAGCTCCGGGCACGGTATCGGAACCTGAAAAGGATGAAGGAGTTGTAATCAGAAAACTGACATTCAGCGAAGATCTCAGGTTTATCACCGCTAAAGTGGATCAGATGCATAATTTCGGCTCGAATCACCTCGATGACACCTCCAAGGTGAGGATAGTGGTGAAGGACTATAACGGCGATGACACGTATCGTCCGAAGTTGAAACAGCCGGAAGTGATATCCGTGAGGAACACCGAGCAGGAATGTATCAGAGAGAAGAATGTGAATATACTGGCGATGCTCGACCTTACTTTGGGCAGAGACATTCTGGACAAGCAGCGCAAGGTGCTGGAGGATATCCGTTATACGTTCTCCAGGGACAATCTCTTCCTGACCTTTATGCTCCCCGGAGGGGAACTCTCCGCCATATATCCTGCCACTCCATATATTCTGAATACATATACGTCACCTTTGATATCACCTCTGATGAGAGACGTTCCGGAGAATCCCCATTCGTTTCTTTACCGTTCACTCGTTACCGTCATACAGGAAGTATCCGAAAGAAAAACGTCCTGCCCGCTCGATTCCACCGCATTCACTTCGATAATAGTGTTCTCCGGAAGTGAAGTATATGACCGGAACACCAACCTTCCTTATGACCCGGAGCATTACGAGTATCAGGAGATGTTGATACATATGGCGAGGACGCTCCCCTCGGATCTGGAAATATCATATATCTGTCAGGATGAGCAGCATCCGGTTACGGGTACTGACGGATTGGCGGAACTGCCGGATATAAATATAATGAAAATGCTCTGCAACAGTTCCGGAGGCAGTTATCTGGAAAACTTCGACTGGGGGGTCATGAAGGAGCATATAAAGAGCCGTATGAATCTGGATGTTTCGGATTTCGAGATACTCCTCAGAAATCGGGACGGGCAGATGTATGTCGGAAATGTCTCCAGGATGGAATTCCTGTTCTATGATACGCGGGACAGTCTCCTTACGTCCGCGGCGATGGAGTATATATTGGGAGGGGCCGATAATCTTATGGTAGTCGGTCCGGCCAAGCTCCGTTCTTTCATCTTGAAAGGTGTCATGGCCGGTATGTTCGTCCTGCTCCTGATGTTTCTTGTCTTTCAGATAGCAGTTCCTTTCGCGCAGTATGTCATATTCAGGCAGAAACATGTCGTCAGGTATCGGGGACCCAATATGACTGTGAATAAAGTGGCGATACCTGACCGGTGCTACATGTGTAAGGCTCCGTTCAGGAAAGATGACAGTATCGTGGTGAAATGTGCGCACGTGGTGCATGAGGAATGCTGGGAAGAGAACGACTGTCACTGTCCCGAGTACGGACGCGGATGCCGCGACGGAAGTCATTTCTACGACAGGCATAATCTGTTCGACAGGAGGAACGCCTCCTTCTATATGATTTGGGTCCTGGTGGCCGCAACTGTGGCCATCCTGTCCTGGCTGATGTTCATGACCTCGTACCATACGGATTTCTATGACCTGTTGAGCGGTTTGTATGAATGGCTCTATTCACTGATGAACAATTCCCTTACAGCCAGGGATCGTACCATGTTCGCTTTGCGGTGTTATTATGTACCTGTTATGGCCATCCATCTTTCTTCCTACCTGGTTCTGGGACTTTCCGCCATTACGGTTCACAGAAGAATATGGTATTTGAGACTGGCCGATATTCTCTCACGTGTTCTGGCAGCCGGTCTCGTCACTTCCGTGATCTTCCTGATGTTCAGTTCCGCCGTCATCGTATTCCGAATGAGCGGATCCTCATTGACAGTGCTGCCGTGGACCGTCACATCGCTGGTCGTGGCATTCCTGTCCACATATCGCACCAGAATCAAACCTGATTCCAGATATGTATATGCCGCATTGGGCGTAGGGTTGGTGTGCGCTTTCATATGGAAGATGTTCATCGGTATGGAATCTGCCTCGGATATATCCAATCTTCTGATAGCATACTTCTTCTTCTCTGTGGGCATAGCATTGTCTGTCGCCAGGGCCCTTCCTCACCGTGAACGTTATTTCCTCCATGTGTCCGGTCCGGTGAAAGAGATGGATATCGCTCTCTACAAATGGTTCGTGCAGAAGCCTGATGCCATAGTCTCCATAGGAAAATCGGTGGACTGTTCCATCCAGATAACTTGGGACCTCAAGAGCCGGATATCTCCGGTTCAGGCCGAGGTGAGGCTGGACAAGGGACTGCCCCGCCTGTATGTAGTGGATGACACCGTAACTCTGAACGGAGAGAAAGTCCCTCCCGGCCGTCCGGTGCGCCTGTATCATAATGACGCCTTCGTCATAGGGCTCACTGCTTTCAGGTACGTGGAGATATAGTGCTCCTGTTCTTCAGAAAATAGTGCCGATATCTGCCTGTTCGGAAGATATGTCGCCGAAAATGTGTATATTTGCAAGTTATCGGAAATTACCGAAATACTATACACATAATACAAAACAAAAACAAACGACATGGCAGAAAAATTATTCAGCGAATTTCCTCCTGTCCCTACCGAAAAGTGGGAAGAGGTGATCGTCAAGGACCTGAAGGGTGCCGATTATGAGAAAAAACTCGTATGGCGCACTATGGAAGGTTTCACTGTCCGTCCCTACTATCGTGCTGAAGACCTCAAGGATCTGAAGTGGATCGGTATCGCTCCGGGCGAATTCCCTTATGTAAGGGGTACCAAGAAAGATAACAACTGGCTGATCCATCAGGGTGTATGTGCCTGTGACGGTGATTATGCCCGTGCCAATGCAGATGCCCTCACCGACCTGAAGGAAGGTGTGGAATCAGTAGGTTTCTATCTTGATGGTGAGAAAGTGGTTTCAGCGGAGGATTTCAAGACTCTCCTGAAAGGTATCGACATCACTGCCACCCGCGTATATTTCTGCGGATGCTGCCTGAAGACTCTCGATACTCTCCGCAACTTCGTCGCCTATGCCGATTCTCTCGGTGTGGATAAGGATGCTGTACGCACCATTTTCGATTACAATCCCCTCTATGCCCTCACATCCCGCGGATACTGGTGCGCAGAGAAGAGTTTCGAACTTCTCCGGGAAGCCGTTCAGATCGTGAAGGATTACAAGAGGATGCGTGTCATCTGTGTGGAAGCCGCCGCATTCAACAGTGCGGGAGCCAACAGCACCCAGGAACTCGCATTCGCCCTCGCACAGGGCAGCGAATATATGTCACGTCTTACCGAACTCGGTCTCACGACTGACGAGGTGGCCGGCAGAATGGTGTTCTCATTCGCGGTGGCCAATGTATATTTCATGGAGATCGCCAAGTTCCGCGCAGCCCGCATGCTCTGGTCGAACATCGCCGAAGCTTACGGATGTGAGAAGGCCTGTCCTGAGAAGATGTACATCCACGCTACCACCAGCGAATGGAACCAGACCGTTTACGACCCTTACGTAAACATGCTCCGCGGTACCACCGAGGCCATGAGCGCCGTCCTCGCAGGTGTGAACTCCCTCGAAGTTCTGCCTTTCGACTTCGCTTTCAGGGTTCCCAACGAATTCTCGAACCGTATTTCGCATAATGTACAGCTGATTCTGAAAGAAGAGGCTCATTTCAATAAAGTGGTCGATCCCGCAGCCGGTTCCTACTATGTGGAGAACCTCACCGCGAAACTTGCCGATTCCGCCTGGACGCTCTTCCGTCAGGTAGAGGAGAAGGGAGGTTATGTGGCCTGCTTCATGGACGGGTTCGTACAGAGCGAGATAAAGGCTGTCTCCGACAAGCGCGACAAGAACATCGCCACCCGTCGTGAGACCCTCCTCGGAACCAACCAGTTCCCCAATTTCCTCGAGAAAGCCGACAAATGCATCACCGCCGAGACAGTTTCCAGAAACGTGCCCACCCTTATGGGTATGGTTCTTCCTGCAGATGCTCACGAGAAGGTGGCCCAGCCTCTGGAAGCCTACCGCGGAGCGGAAGCCTTCGAGTCTCTCCGTCTGGCTACGGACCGCAGCGGCAAGGAACCCAAGGCATTCATGCTGACCTACGGTAATCTCGCGATGTGCCGTGCACGTGCCCAGTTCTCTTCGAACTTCTTCGCGGTGGCCGGTATCCGCGTGATGGACAACAACCGTTTCTCCACCATCGAAGAGGGCGTGAAAGCAGCTGTCGCTTCAGGTGCCGAGATAGTGGTGGCCTGCTCATCCGACGATGAATATGCAGAGGGTGTTCCTCAGATCGCCGAACTCCTCGGCGACAAAGCCATCCTCGTAGTGGCCGGTGCTCCTGCCTGTCAGGCCGACCTCGAAGCACAGGGTATCCATAACTTCATAAGTGTTAAGAGCAATGTCCTCGAAACCCTTCGCGGCTATCAGGCACAGCTCGGTATCAAAGCTATTTAATCACCATTAAAAAAGATTAATTATGCGTCCTGAATTCAAAGACATAAAATATACCGGAGCCGCTGCCGTAAATACTTGCAAGTGTGAAAAGGCTCCCGAAGAAATCTGGCACACAGCCGAGAAAATCGACGTCAAGGGGATATATGTTCCCGAAGATCTCGAAGGAATGGAACACTTGAACTATGCCGCAGGTGTCGCACCCTTCCTCCGTGGCCCGTACAGCACGATGTACGTAATGAAGCCCTGGACCATCCGTCAGTATGCCGGATTCTCCACCGCTGAAGAATCAAATGCTTTCTACCGCAGGAATCTTGCCGCAGGCCAGAAAGGTCTGTCAGTGGCATTCGACCTCGCCACGCACCGCGGATACGATGCCGATCACCCAAGGGTAGTCGGTGACGTAGGTAAGGCCGGAGTGTCCATCTGCTCCGTGGAGGACATGAAGGTCCTCTTCGACCAGATACCCCTGAACAAGATGTCCGTGTCGATGACCATGAACGGTGCCGTTCTCCCTATCCTCGCCTTCTACATCGTGGCCGCCCAGGAACAGGGTGCTCGGCTCGAAGAGATGGCCGGTACCATCCAGAACGATATCCTGAAGGAATTCATGGTTCGTAACACCTACATCTATCCCCCCGAATTCTCCATGAGAATCATCGGCGACATCTTCGCCTATACATCCAAGTTCATGCCCAAGTTCAACTCCATATCCATCTCAGGATACCATATGCAGGAAGCAGGTGCCACAGATGATATCGAGATGGCCTACACCCTGGCCGACGGTCTGGAATATCTCCGTACCGGTATCAAGGCCGGCATCGACGTGGATGCTTTCGCTCCCCGTCTGTCATTCTTCTGGGCCATCGGTATGAACCATTTTATGGAGATCGCCAAGATGCGTGCAGCCCGTATGATCTGGGCGAAGATAGTCAGCCAGTTCAATCCGAAGAATCCCAAGTCCCTCTCTCTGCGTACACACTGCCAGACATCGGGATGGTCGCTCACCGAGCAGGATCCTTTCAACAATGTGGCCCGTACCTGTATCGAAGCCATGGGTGCAGCCCTCGGACATACCCAGTCACTGCATACGAACGCCCTCGACGAGGCCATCGCGCTGCCTACTGACTTCTCAGCCCGTATCGCGCGTAACACTCAGATCTATATTCAGGAAGAAACCAACGTATGCCGCAGCATCGACCCTTGGGCCGGTTCCTATTATATCGAGAGCCTGACCAATGAGATCGCTCAGAAGGCTTGGAAACACATCCAGGAAGTGGAAGAACTCGGCGGTATGGCCAAGGCCATCGAGACCGGTATCCCCAAACTCCGTATCGAGGAAGCAGCTGCCCGCAAGCAGGCCCGCATCGATTCCGGAAACGAGAAGATCATCGGTCTTAACGAGTATCGTCTCGCGAAGGAAGATCCCATCGAGATTCTCGCCGTGGATAATACGAAGGTTCGTGAATCCCAGGTGAAGAGACTCCAGGAACTCCGTGCCACCCGCGACAATGCCAAGGTTAAAGAGTGCCTCGCGGCGATCACCGAAGCTGTCCGTACCAAGACCGGAAACCTCCTCGAACTCGCAGTGGAGGCCGCACGTGCACGTGCCACCCTGGGTGAAATCTCAGATGCTTGTGAAGAAATAGTAGGACGTTATAAAGCAACTATCCGTATGAATTCAGGTGTTTATTCATCAGAAGTAAAGAACGATGCAGACTTCGAGAAAGCCAAGGAGATGG
>DCIQ01000202.1 GCA_002317435.1 Bacteroidales bacterium UBA1722
TCTGAGCGTATGTGCCACCTCGAGTCACGATATGGACCCCCTCCGGATGCAGTGTCCCGACGATCCCGCCCCGGCGGAATGCAGGGATATCCTCCGGCAATATCTGGACACGGCTTCGATGCTGGCCATCTTCCCTCTTCAGGACTGGCTGTCTCTGGACGAGCACCTCAGACGTGCAGACCGCAGCACTGAGAGAATCAACCAGCCCGCCGACCCGAACCACCACTGGCGCTTCCGTCTCCATATCCCGCTCGAGAGACTCAACGATCCCGTCGGACAGAACCTCCTGAACGAAATGAAAGTCCTCGTCAGCCTGACGGGAAGACGCGTCTGCGAGTTATTGACTTGACTACCCCTTGTTGTAAACGGTAATTTTGTTGCCGCAGATTTCGGAAAATAAGAATCGCCACCTGAGGCGGAATCCGTGGTCCGCAGAGCAATTGGAAAAGAGAAAATGGTTGTCTATTTTAGAAATGCTTAAGGTCCAAAACAGACAACCATGCACAACAACAATTTACTTGTCAAACTTTATCCGCGGCCTATTACAGCAAACCGACCATGTAGACCGGAATCATCAGTGTCTGTCCATCTTTACGCAAATCCTTTGTGTAGATGAGATATCGGTTAGCCACACGCTCGGAGAACTTTTCGCAGAAATTGTCCAGCGACGCATGGGTCTTGTATCCTTCGGATTTGACCTCGATCGGCCATAATTTCGCTCCACGTGACAAGAGAAAATCGACTTCGTAAAGGTGCTTGTCGTCGGTCGGGAAGGTGTAATAGAACAGCTTGTTTCCTGATGCCGCCAGCATCTGCGCGACGACGTTCTCATACACATACCCGAGGTTGACATTCAAGGTGTCGTCCAGGAGTTTCTTGTATATGGTATTCTCCGTGAAGTTTTTATCCCAGAACGCGAGGGTTACGAACAAACCTGTATCACAGACATACATCTTGTACGACGACCTGTCTGTGGTGAGTTCGAAGCCGACTTTCGGGTCGTTGGCATGATAGGCGACGTTCACGGTCTTGCTATCCTCCATCATGTCCACGACAACCCGAGCACCGTCGCTTTTCAGATTCTCCACGACGGTTGTGACTTGAAACCTGGATGCATTGTTGTACAGTTGCCCCGGTATAGCCTTGAACAGAGCTTTTGCCTTGTCCGTCTTGTCCAGCTTGTGGAAGTCCTGCTCGTACAGTCTGAGTATGCCCCTTTTTACACGGTCGACTTTGGCAAGGTCGCGAGTCTCGATGTATTTCAAGACAGCCTGAGGCATGCCTCCAACGAGCATGTAGAGCCGGAAATCGCGCATCATCTTGCGGTTTACGGCATCTCCGAGCGGCTTTTTGCTGAGCAGCATTTCACGGAGCATCGGTATCGTATCGGCATCTCCCAGGGCCCAGCGGAATTCCTCGTAGTCCATCGGGTACATGTTCAGGGGCTCTTCTTCACTCGGAATCACGATGCCCTCGACATTCTTGTGGATACTTATCAGCGAACCGGTCTCGATATAGTCATAGCGGCCGTCTTCTACAAGGTACTTTATGGCCTGTCTGGCGACAGGGTGCTTCTGGACTTCATCGAAGATGATCACAGACCTGCGCTCCTTGAGGGACACGCCCTTGAGGAGCATGAGCCTTGTGAAAAAGTAATCAAGATCGGAGATATCATCAAAGAGGGATTTCTCTTCTTTGGAGGCCTTAGCAAAGTCAATCAGGATAAAGTTGTCGTACTCGTTTTTTGCGAAGGTCTTAACGATGGTGGATTTGCCGACACGTCTCGGCCCCTCAATAAGCAGGGCCGACTCTCCGTTCGATTCGTTTTTCCACTCCAGCATGGCGGAGTATATTTTGCGTTTGAAGACCGTTGTTTCCATGGCGATTTTCATCTATTTCTGCAAATCTATCAAAAAACTTGATTATACACCATTCTATTGGATGTTTTCAATGCAATGCGCAATTTTCTAATTACCAAAATTACCGCTCAGCGCAAATTTCAAATTGGTAATTTTACCGCCGTGCGCAGATTTTAACCTTATTCCTTGTACCAGATGCAAAAAGTAGACTCAATACTGTTGAAAACGATTTCTATTTTGCCATTTTCCAAAAACCGCCTATCTTTGCGCAGTCAAGCTCAGGTGGTGGAATAGGTAGACACGCGGGACTTAAAATCCCGTGGGCAGCGATGCCCGTACGGGTTCGATTCCCGTCCCGAGCACGACACATATCAAAGCCTGAGTATCACATAGATGCTCAGGCTCTTTTGGTCAAAAAATTCACCGATGATGATAACTGTACGAAACCCCCAGTCGTACGCTGAACGGCGGACGGAGGTCTTTCACGCAGGAGCACATGGTCTCGTCATAACCGTAGTGGAACTGGAGGAGCATATAGGGAAAGTTCACTTTGAAATGCCACTCGTATTCCACAAGGACATTGGCCACCGATTGGTTCCAGATGGGGGTGACTTCGGTATGAAATCCGAAATGAGCGGCCTGATATCTGTACCCTGCGGTAAAATATCCCAGATAGTACAGGAACAGGTCCTGTGTGAACATTTTCTCATGTCTCGGCCACTGCCCCACTCCGCATCCGAAACCTGCTCTGGCTTCCAACTCTACCGAATGCCTCCCTGCTGTCCTGTTCCAGTTGAATATGAAATAGTTCATCCCGCGGGAGTAATCATCATCCGTCTCTTCGGTCGCCACGGGATTACCGAAATACGGACGGCCGTTGGAACGGTGCTCCAGTCCGACGAACATCCTGTCTCCGCATTTCATATCGTGAAAGAAGAAAATGCCGGGCTGATACGTATTGTCCCGGAAAGGACCGGATTTACCCAAGAAATTCCAGACTGATGTCTGATTATAGACAAACGAAAGCCCCCAAGTGTCCGAAAGCCTTATCGGCCTGGTCATCAGGCTGATTTTGAATTTAAGGTCGGCGGTATTCTCATTCACCGGATAATTCAGCGGTATCCCTCCGAGAAAATAGTTCTCCTTATAAGTAGTGATGAACGGAACCGTCACTCCCGACGTATCCCGCCCCGCCCCCGCAGCAGTCACGCAAATCAGCAGAGGCATCAGTAAAATCAGAAATTTTTTCAGCGCAGCGGGACAGACGGTTCCGCGAATATCATTCCGTGGATTCATGATATTCGTGGAACTCAGTGAAAGGATATGTGAAAGTCATCCCGTAGACATCAGTGGTGAGATTACCGTCCACCCCTGCCACTATGATGATATATTCCTCCCCCTCGGTAACATACCAGCAGCTTTCGGATGTAAATCCGGAACAATAAAGATACTGGAGGAAATGATACTTCTCGTAAAGGGCCAGATTCTCCAGAAGCGCTTTTGAACCGGAGCCGCCGTAATATCCGTCAAAGGACTTCTTGTTCAACAGACCGTAAACGAACGTCCGGGAATCATCCGACGGGATAATGGTAGCGTAGGCACCCTCTTTCTTATCCGTGAACTTTATTTCGAACGTCTGGTCGGTCCTGCTGAATTTCTTCGTGGTCACATATTCATAGTAGAACTCCCCTATCGGTTCCTTGGTCTTGGGATTCACGCAGAAGGCGAAAACCAGATACTTGGTTTCGGGCTTGAGTTCCAGAATCTTCATATCCTGATTACCATAGTAAAGGTAATGCGATTCGAAAGTGGCGATATGTTCTTCGTCTTCGACCAGGAGGTCATACCGCCAGGTCACGTAATCCACATATATGGAATCCATACACAACTGCATGAAACGGCTGTTGTCCTTCTGAACGTCATAGACAGAAACAGGTATGGCTCCTATGTAATAATAGTGACGGTCATCATCAAGTTTCACATCCACTTCGACATATGATGACCAGATGTTTTCAGGCTTGATTTCCAGATGCATCCCGGTCCCCTTCACTCCGTACTCGGGGGAGATACGGCATGAAACAGCCATCATCAGGGCCAGACAGATATATAGTGCTTTTTTCATAGTACCCGATTATTTCAAAATCTCGTGAACAGCGAAAATGAAACGGAGACATCCGGTAACGTGATTGCCGTAGTGCCCGACGTTATACTCTATATTGGATATTTCGAATGCCTGTGCGGCTTTCTCTGTATTTATGTAAGGTACGGTATCATCATCTATCGAATGAAACATATACACCGGTGCGCCGGGATACCATCCGCTGAGAACGGAATTATGCATCATCGCTATATAGAAATCGGTGGTTCTGGGATCTCTTTTCTGCCTGGCGGACTCCGTCATCAGGTCACTCAGACGCTTGGTGCCCATCAGAACGCCGAGCTGTTTGGTGGTGTATTTCTTCGAAAGAATCCATTCATCATAATTATCCAGCAGTTTCTGCTTGAAAAATACAGAATAATCCAGATGCAGATTTTCTCCTTCATTCATGCCCATCACTATCATGGGGACCGCACATGGGATGGAAGTCTTGTCCTGCTCTATACAAGTGTCATAGGTCAGGGCTATGTCATAAGGGCCCGCCCCGGCATAATTACGTTTGATCTTATATTTCCCCATATAATCCCAATCCGTCTCCAGAAGCCTCTGCACCGCCATGGTAGTCGCACCACCCTGAGAATAGCCCATAAGTATCAGAGCATCATCTTCCGGCTCGCACCCTATCTTCTTCAGATACGGCACCACGGCATCCACCATATCCACCACATTCCGCGCCGTCAACTCGGCGCACAGGTAGGGATGCAGCATATCGGACGTCACCCCGTAACCTATATAGTCCGGAAATATCATTGCATATCCGTCAAGTGCGAGAAGTCCTTCCAGCTGGAAGGATTTCGAGGGACACTCGTAATCCGTGGTGATGGTGAAATGACTGACCACTATGATGTTCTTTATCTTACCCGACGTGGGAAGCATCACCCGACCTGAAAGCTGAATCCTGTTCCCGTCCTTATCCACCGACGGATATGTCCCTATGAGAGATTTCACCCTGCCCGACGAATTAAGTGCGAGAATGCCTTTCGCCAGTGTGTTTACAGTGATGCTGCTCCCCTTGGTGTCCTCCTCCATGGCATTGGTGACCGGTGTGGGAGGGATGGATTCTCCCAAGTCGTCAAAGATACAGGCTGTGGGATGGAAAAGAGCGTCATCCTCGAAAATCACAAAACTCGTTTCATCTATACGACAACCGCAGAACAGACAGGCAGCCGCCAGCACCATCATAAATGGAAAATATCTTGATTTCATATTGCTCAGAATTTATATCCGAAGGATATGGACAATAATTTGGAACCGACCATGAATATCTCGGCGGAGTCTGCCAGCGCAGCCATAAGTCCCAGTTCGAAAGTGCCGAACCAGTGTCCGGAGCCTCCTCCCACACCGATAAGAGTGGGATCGATACAGATACCCGGAGCGGTATGTCTCCCTTTATAATCCTTCTCGGTACCCATATTGATGTCAACGCCGAGACGTACCGTAGAGAAGAGCCATACGTATTCGCGGCGGAAATACGTAAACTTCACCGAAGGGAGCAGCGAGAGATTCACGCAGTTCTGCTTTTCACGGAAGAGAGGGATATCTGAACCAGGCTGATAATAAACATTCTTCCAGGTAAAAGATCCCACATCGATCATCCCGCCGACACTGAGCCATGGCTTATTTTCAAACGTGCAGTAATATTCCACGAAGAAATGGGGAAGATGATGATAGGACTGCTTCTCCATATACGTCGTACTTTCCCTTGCGATGATACCGCTGTAATTCCAGTGCGGATCGGCCTTATAGAAAAGACATTCGGCCAGAGGATCCCCCATTCCGACAGAAACTTGATGTTTCCATCCCCGGGACTGGGCACCGGCATATAAAGAAGCCGCAATAAAAACGATAAAAACGACTGCAATCCTTTTAAGCATATGATAGTGTTTCAAAAAATATCAAGCCATCCCCAATTCTGTGATCACGTTCTTCCGATTACTTCACAAAGATGTCACAATTCGGGCAAATATAGTCACTTTTATCTTATCTTTGCCGTTACATTGCATATAAGATGACAAACGGGCCCGGAGGGCTTGAAGGCAGGATGGAATGCCTACGACAACTATTTGAAATATAGAAATATATACTTGCTAAACTTGAATAAAGAATACAATGGCTTGCTTTTTGGTTCCGATGGCCGAGGCCGTCATAACAGACTTGATTATCAAAAAAATGGGTAAAGAGACCTCCCGTTCGGCCAATGGCGCTGAAACCATTTTCGGCTATACTCCGGTCACTGCCTTCTCCGCCGGCTCCCACGAATTCAAGTGGCTTTCCCAACTTCTGTGGGGAGTGTCGCTGATCCTTATGCTTGAGCATCTGTGGACAGGGGAAGTGACACTCACCTTCCCTTTCCTGACAGCGCTGTCTTCCCATGCCGACACTATGGTGATGATTGACGAGATCTCCACCACAGGTGTCATGACCAGTATCATGACCACCCTTGTCTGGTTCGTGGCAGTGCTCTTCTCCAGAAGAACTTCCATCACATATTCATACCAACGCATTTTTTAATTAACAGACATGCCACTCAGTTTTACAGAAAGACAGAACGGTCCCAGAGAGGAACAGATTCCCCAGATGCTGGAGGCCATAGGAGTCAGTTCCATGGACGAACTTATCCGTCAGACCATTCCGAACGACATTCTTCTTCCCGAACCTCTGGACATTCAGGCGGAGGCCGGTGAGAACGCGTACCTCGCACATCTGAAGCAGATCGTATCGAAGAACCGGAACTTCCGTTCGATGACAGGTCTGGGATATTATGGCACAGGAGTGCTCCCCACAGTGGTCAGGAACATCTTCGAAAATCCGTCCTGGTACACTTCATATACTCCGTATCAGGCCGAAATCTCCCAGGGACGCCTCGAAGCCCTCATCAACTTCCAGACGATGATATCATCCCTGACGGGACTGAACCTCGCGAACTGTTCGATGCTCGATGACGCCACCGCAGCGGCGGAGACGATGCGCATGCTGTTCGAACTCCGCAGCCGGGATGCAGTCAAGGCTGGCCACGACAAATTCTTCGTGGACCGGAACATCTTCCCCCACGTTCTCTCGGTAATGCAGACCCGCAGCGAAGGTCTCGGCATCAAGATAGTTACAGGGGACTACAAGGAAGTTCTGGCCAACGGTTTTGAGGACGGCACCTACGGTGCAATGCTCCAGTATCCGGCCGCCGACGGTGAGATACGGGACTATGCCCCGTTCTGCGAAAAGGCCCACGCGGCAGGGATGCTTGTAGGCGCATATTGCGACCTCCTGTCGCTGGCAGTACTCAAGGAACCCGCAGCCTGGGGAGCTGACGTAGCGTTCGGCACAGCCCAGCGCTTCGGACTTCCCATCGGTTTCGGCGGTCCCACCGCAGGGTGGATGGCCACTTTCGACCGGTACCGCAGAAACCTCCCCGGCCGTATCATAGGACAGTCCGTCGACCGTCTCGGGAAACCGGCATTCCGTCTGGCCCTCCAGACTCGTGAACAACATATCAAGAGAGAACGCGCCACATCGAATATCTGCACCGCCACGGCGCTGATGGCCATCATGAGCGGGATGTACGCGGCATACCACGGACCGAAAGGGATAAAAGAAATCGCGGAGAAAACGGCCGGCATCGCCCATGCGACAGCCGCAAAACTCAGGGAAGGCGGATACACCCTCGCCACCGGTGACTTCTTCGACACCATACGTATCGTGAACGTCGATGCCGCGGATATCCGCCGCCGTGCCGAAGCCGAGGGCATCAATTTCTGGTATCCCGATGCGAAGACGGTTCAGATGAGCTTCGACGAACTCTCCGATTCCGCCCAGGCGCAAAAGATATTCTCTATCTTCAGCCTGAAACCGGGATGTCCCGCCGACGTGGAGACAGTCATGCCGATGCGCAGGGAGAGCCCCATCCTCACCGAAAAGGTGTTCAACTCGTACCACTCCGAGACGGAGATGATGCGCTATATGAAGAAACTCGAGCGCAGGGACATCTCCCTCACCCACTCGATGATACCTCTGGGCTCCTGCACCATGAAGCTGAACGCCGCCGTGGAAATGCTCCCCCTGAGCTGGCCCGAACTGGCGAACGCCCACCCCTTCGCACCGAAAGATCAGGTGGAAGGCTATATGCAGATAGTTGATGAGCTGAAGCAATACCTGTGCACGGTAACCGGCTTCGACGGCTGTTCTCTCCAGCCGAACTCCGGTGCAGCGGGAGAATATGCCGGATTGATGACCATCAGGAACTATATGAAGGCCCACGGCCAGTCTGACCGCAATACCATCATAATCCCCACCTCCGCACATGGAACCAATCCCGCTTCCGCCGCCATGGCCGGTTTCAACATCGTTCCGGCAGGATGCGACGAGCACGGAAACATAAATGTGGACGAACTCCGCGAGAAGGCCGAGGCCAATAAGGAGACCCTCGTCGGCATAATGATCACCTACCCCTCCACACACGGTGTCTTCGAAGTGAAAATCCGTGAGATCTGCGACATCATCCACAGAAACGGCGGTCTGGTATATATGGACGGAGCCAATATGAACGGACAGGTCGGCATCACGAACCCCGGTTTCATAGGAGCCGACGTATGCCATCTGAACCTCCACAAGACATTCGCCATGCCTCACGGCGGCGGCGGTCCCGGCGTAGGAGCCATCTGTACCGCCAAACACCTCACCCCGTTCATCCCCGGACATCATTTCGTACCGGAATGCGGAGGCGACGGTATCACAGCCGTCAGCGCAGCCCCCTACGGAAGCCCCATGCTGGCCCCCATCACACATGCCTACATCAGTCTGCTCGGTGCCAAAGGACTCAGGAGAGCCACCGAAATGGCCATCCTGAATGCCAATTATATGGCGGCCAAACTTTCTGCTGAATTCAAGATTTACTATACCGGAGTCACCGGCCGTGTCGCCCACGAATGCATCGTGGACCTGCAGAACTTCAAGGCAGACTACGGAGTGGATGCCACCGATATCGCCAAACGCCTGATGGACTACGGATTCCACGCTCCTACCCTATCGTTCCCGGTACATGAGACACTTATGATAGAGCCCACTGAAAGCGAACCCCTCGAAGAACTCGACAGATTCATCGAGGCGCTCATCAGCATCAAACGCGAATGTGAAGAAATCCGCGACGGAAAAGCCGACCGTGAGGACAATGTGCTGAAGATGGCCCCCCACACCGCCGAAGAAGTGTGTGCCGACGAATGGAAACATCCATATTCACGAGAGAAGGCGGCCTATCCCCTGGCATGGATCCGGGAGAACAAGTTCTGGCCGTATGTCACACGCGTGGACAACGGTTATGGAGACAGAAATCTCGTGCCGGTCGTCAAATGACAGACTGACACATTCATACTGAAAACGCCCCCGGACTTCAAAGGTCACCGGGGGCGTTTTCATTTCACCGTCATCCCGAGAGAGCAGCTGTGGCGCTACTTGTTCTTCTTGTATAAGGCAGGAAGATATTTACCGAAACATATGTCCCCGATGGTACACTGGAGACGTTTGTTCACCGTAGCGTGATACCCCATCCCGGAGACCCCGTATATGTGGTAGATATGAAGATTCAGAGCGACCGCCCCGGTCTCCTTCTCGGTAATGATCAGATCACCGCTGAATGCTGCACCGCCGACACCGAACATCCCTACGAAAGCGGTCGAAGCATTTCCGAAGTTAATATACTCGAACACTATCTTCATCTCGTATTTCGCGTTGTCTTCATCGATATGCAGTTTATAGAAGCCTGTCTTGTTAATCTTTTCCTTCGTGAACTCCAGAACGCTCTTCTCCACTTCGTTCCAGTTATCCGGAGTATCTTCACTCTTGGCTGCAAGATAATCCGCCATAGAACCATGATCTTCGTAAGTATGCTTCTTCCTGTCGAAGTCTGCCATACGTGCATTCGAGAAATCAAAGACCAGAGTGGCTGCCGCGTTTTCACGCAATACATCGAGAGACCCCTCGACCAACGAACAGTGTCCGTCTCCATCAATCACATCTTTCACGCTCTTGAATGTTTTGTCCTTCGCATCAGCTACAGTAAATAAAGACGCCGTCAGAATGACAACTGAAGAAAGAAATAATTTTTTCATACCGGTATTGAATATTAATGTGTTTACTGCTTACTGAGACCCACTCTCCGGTGAGAATCATCGATTCAGATCCGTTCCATATCGCGGCGCATATCCTTCTCCTTGATGGACTGCCGCTTGTCAAACTCCTTCTTGCCACGGGCCAGAGCGATATTCAGCTTCGCATAACCGTTCTCCGAGATAAACAGACGATAAGCCACTATCGTCAGTCCCTTCTCCTTCACCGCCCTTTGGATTTTCCTGAGTTCCCGCTTCTGAAGCAGCAGTTTCCGGTCACGCTTAGGATCATGACGATTAAAGGTTCCCCACCAGTAATCAGACACGTGCATCCCCTTCACGAACAGTTCCCCGCCCACGAAGTAGCACCACGAGTCATTCAGCGAAGCCTTCCCCGCCCGGATGGACTTAATCTCCGTACCGCTGAGCACTATCCCTGCGGTGAAGGTCTCCACGTATTCGTATTCGAACGAAGCCTTCTTGTTCTTAATCTCTATTTTCGACCTGGCCTTCGGCATAATACCGCAAAAGTAATATTATTTTTTCCTAATTTTGACACTATGAAACAGGAAAAGATGATCTGCATTCTGGGCCCCACCGCCTGCGGCAAGACGAAATACGCCGTGGAACTGGCCCGCCGCACCGGCGGGGAGATCATCTCCGCCGACTCCAGACAGGTGTACCGGGGAATGGATATAGGCACCGGAAAAGACCTCTCAGACTACGGTGAAATCCCTTACCACCTCATCGACATAGCAGATGCCGGCACGAAATACGACATCTGCCGATACCAGAAGGACTTCGCCGCAGCCTTCGGCGACATCACCTCCAGAGGACGGCTTCCCATCCTCTGCGGAGGGAGCGGTCTCTACATCGAAGCCGTCACCAGAGGATACTCCCTCCCCGACGTGCCCGCCGACCAAGCCCTCAGAGCCGAACTGGAAAAACACAGCGACGAAGAACTCATCGCGAAACTCGCATCCCTGAAGACCCTCCACAACAAGACCGACTACGACACCCGCCAGCGTCTCATCCGCGCCCTGGAAATCGCCATCTACCAGTCGGAACACCCGCAGGAAGACATATTCCATACGGAGGACGGAAAAGCGTTCCAGATCCCCCGATTTGCCGAAGGCGAAGTAAAATTCATCGGTCTCTCGGTATCCAGAGAAGTCAGGAACGCACGCATAGACGCCAGACTGGATGCACGCCTGAAAGAGGGGATGGTGGAGGAGGTGCGCGGTCTTCTGGACAACGGCATTCCGCCCGAAAATCTTCTCTACTACGGTCTGGAATATAAATTCGTCACCCGATACGTCCTCGGGGAGATATCATACGACTATATGCGTGAACATCTGGCCATCGCCATCCACCAGTTCGCCAAAAGGCAGATGACCTGGTTCAGGGGGATGGAACGCCGGGGCATCCACATAGACTGGGTGGAGGTGCGGGTGTGAAATCGCCGGATTTTATGTAAGTTTGCAGGGAAAATTTCCGAAACCAATCTGTCACTATATGAAACGAATGATTCTGGCAGCCGCAGCCTTCATAATCGCGGCATCAATACAGAACGTCCAGGCCCAGAATACGGCTTCCACGGCACAGGGAGGCATTTCCGGGCAGATGCTCAGCGAAATCAGGAAAGGCTGGAGCGGCACTCCCGAAGAGAAGGCCCTCAGGAACGCCATCACCCATAACGGCATCAATTCTCTGGCCCTGAATCAGGAAAACGAGAATCAGAGGGACACCTACTTCTCCGATGAAGTCAAGTCCAAAGGCATCTCGAACCAGAAATCCAGCGGACGGTGCTGGCTCTTCACGGGACTCAACGTAATGCGCTCCAAAGTTATCGCCGAGCATAATCTGGGAGAATTCCAGTTCTCGCAGTGCTATACTTTCTTCTGGGACCAGCTCGAAAAGTCAAATCTCTTCCTTCAGAGCGTTATCGAGACAGCATCCCTCCCTATGGAAGACCGCCGCATAGAATGGCTCTTCAGAAATGCCCTCGGAGACGGAGGACAGTTCACCGGAGTGGCTGACCTCATCACGAAATACGGAGTCGTGCCTGCTACTGTGATGCCGGAAACCTACTCCTCCGAAAACACATCCAGAATGAGTCAGCTCCTGAACTGGAAGCTGAAGGAATTCGGACTTGAACTCCGTGAGATGAAGAATGCCTGCTTCATGACCGCAGACAAAAAAGCGAATGAGAAGATAAAAGCCGAAATCGACGCCCGCGTCCTGAACCGCAAGACCGAGATGCTCCAGTTCATATACAGATTTCTCGTGATGAACCTCGGCGAACCCCCGATGGAATTCGACTGGACCATGTATGATGCCTCGGGCGCTCCTGTCTCCACGAAGCATTACACTCCACAGTCATTCTATAAGGAGTATGTAGGGACCGACCTGAAGAACACATACGTCCTGCTGATGAACGACCCCACCAGGGAATACTGGAAATCCTATGAAATCGACCTCGACCGCCACATGTATGACGGAGAGAACTGGATTTACGTCAACCTGCCCATAGAAGAAATCGAACAGATGGCCATCGCCTCCATAAAGGACAATACCATGATGTATTTCTCCTGCGACGTAGGCAAGTTCCTCGACCGTGAAAAAGGTTTTCTGGACACCGACTATTACGATTACGGTTCTCTGATGGGCACCACTTTCGGAATGGACAAGCGGCAGCGGATTCTCACCGGAGCCAGCGGTTCATCCCACGCCATGACTCTTATGGCGGTGAATCTGGACGGAAACGGCAAGCCCCTGAAATGGAAAGTCGAAAACTCCTGGGGCATGAGCGGCCATAAGGGTCATCTCATCATGACCGAAGAGTGGTTCCGTGAATATATGTTCAGACTGGTGGTGGACAAGAAATACGTTCCCGCCAAAATTCTCTCCATCCTGAACGAGAAGCCCACCCTTCTCCCTCCCTGGGATCCCATGTTCACCGAAGAGTTATAAGCCTCTTTATTATTTGATGACGTCCGCCATCGGCGGCGATGGATGCCGCGACGGGAACTATTTTATGGAACTGAGGTATTTTTCGGCATCAACCGGCTCTGCCGGTCCGGCCCGTAGGGACGCAATCCCCCTTGGGGGTGCAGGGGGGTTAACGTCCGCCATCGGCGGCGATGGATGCCGCGACGGGAACTATTTTATGGAAGCGATGTATTTTTCGGCATCCATCGCCGCCCGGCACCCGGAGGCCGCCGCATTGATGGCCTGCCGATAAGTAGGATCCTGCACGTCACCGGCAGCGAAAACACCCGCCACATTAGTGGCAGTCCCCTTCCCCTCGGTGATTATATATCCGGCCGCATCCACATTCACCCACTCACGGAAAAGATCCGAATTGGGATGATGTCCTATGGCCAGGAAAAATCCGTCGATGGCGACATCGGTTTCCGAGCCGTCCTCACGGACCAGTCTCACACCCGTAACGCCCATATCGTCACCGAGAATCTCACGGGTCTGATGCTTCCAGAGCACCTCGATGTTCGGAGTATTCAGCACCCGCTCCTGCATCGCCTTCGATGCTCTCAGGACATCCCGGCGGACTATCATATAGACCTTCCTGCACAGTGAAGCCAGATAAGTCGCTTCCTCACAAGCAGTATCCCCTCCACCGACCACGGCCACCACTTTTTTACGGTAGAAAAAACCGTCACAGGTGGCACAGGCGGATACTCCGGTCCCGCGGAATTTCTCTTCGGAAGGGAGACCGAGATATTTCGCCGTCGCGCCTGTGGCGATGATCACGGCATCAGCCTCCACCCAGTTTTTACCGTCCACCTCCACGCGGAACGGCCTCTGCGAAAAATCGACCTTCGTAGCCAGACCGAAGCGCACCTCGGCCCCGAGACGGACAGCCTGCGATTTGAAGTCATCCATCATCTGCTGCCCCTGTACTCCGTTCGGATATCCGGGGAAATTCTCTATCTCCGTAGTCTGTGTAAGCTGTCCCCCGGGCTGGATTCCCTCATAAACCACACACTGAAGATTGGCTCTGGAGCCATAGATGGCGGCAGTGTAACCAGCAGGTCCGCTGCCCAGAATAAGCAATTGGATATGTTCCATAAAAAAATCTATTTACAAACCATTATATTCAGAATCATCTCATCCGTAAGCTGCATCCCCTTGGAACCGATATTGCCCAGATTGCGGATGGTCTTCTCCACATCTTCCTCTATGATACCGTCCAAACCCGAGATACAGATATCATCCAGGGCCAGCATCGCACTCTGCACGGCGGACGAGACTCCGGAAGCGACCTTCATGGCACATCCCACTTTCGCCCCGTCACACACCATTCCGGTTATATTCCCTATCATATTCTTCACGGCATAGCATATCTGATCATATCCGCCTCCGCTGAGCATCACTATACCGCAAGCCGAACCGGTAGAAGCTATCACGCAGCCGCAAAGCGCCGACAACTTCCCGAGATACCCCTTGATATGGATGGCCACCAGATGACTCAGTACCAGCGCACGGGCCAGTTCCTCGAACGAAGACATCAACTGCTCGGCGGCAGCCACCACAGGCATCGTAACCGTGATACCCTGATTACCGCTTCCCGAATTGGACATCGCCGGAAGGGTGCAGCCTGCCATACGGGCGTCGGAGGCCGCAGCCGTCATCGCCATACAGTGGGTAAGCAGTCCGTGACCGAACACATTGCGGTGTTCCCCGCTCTGGATGGTCCTCCCTACCTGGAGACCGTACCTGTGCAGGAGACCTTCCTTGGCCAGCGCCTTGTTCATGTCCACGGCGTCCAGAATGAACTGTATGTCCTCCATCTCCACGTGGAGGGCGAAATCATATATCTCCTGAATCGAAGGATTGAACGAAGCATCGGCACCATCCGCTTCCGCCTTCGCAGCCACGCTGTTCCCGGAATCCTCTCCGGAAGAGGCGCCGCGGAGATCGATCTCCGCCGTGCCGTCCTTTTCATAATACACTATAGCGTCGTGCGCATCCTGAATGACCGTAAGTGTCCTGTGTCCGACACCATCGCTCTCCCTGAAAAGACACTCCACCTCTATATACAGTTTATGCTCCGTCTTGGCCAGAGAGATATGCACCGTCTCCTGTGACGGTGCCGCCCCTGCGGCAAGATAGGCCTTGGCGGCAGTCACATCAGCCGGAGTAAGATCCTTGAGCACTTCCATTCCATATTCGTGACGGCCGCACTCCATAGCCAGCGCCGTAGCTATGGGCAGCCCCACCATGCCGGTACCGGGGACCCCCACCCCCATGGCATTTTTCAGGATATTGGCGCTCACCGCCACGTTTATCCTATATGGTTTCAGGGGACGCAAATCAGAGCACCCCCTCGCCACGGCAAGTGAGACCGCTATGGGCTCGGTGCAGCCGAGGGCAGGCTTCACTTCCCTATGGAGAAGTGAGAGCATATCCCGATAAAGAGTATTATTCATGATATGAAAACTATCAGCGAATCACAAACTGAAAATCATATAACTGACAGATGGAACTGCCTTTCGTATCCGAATCGAACCTGAAGAACAGGGACTGCTTGCCGGACACCTCGCCCAATGCATCACAGGGGACCGACACTTCGGTCATCACACCTGCACCTTCATCCGACACGGTCACATCGGCGATTTTCCTGCCGCCCTGCGCCGCAGACGGACCTCCGACCAGAACGGAGATGGTCCCGGCATTCCCGTCAGGAACGATGTGAAGAACCAGCGAAACCTTACGGGAACCCGCCGTACGGGAGAAATCAAAATACTTATACCCCACCACCGAGCCGGCAGTATTGTTCACCACCGGACAGAACGGCTCCTTCAGGTTGAACGGGCCCTGACAGGACCCGATGTCCAGACGGGTGGACTTGATATAGGAGCCGCTGAAGATGAAATGGGGGTAATCCTGACTGATACCGTCCGGATTCGTATAGTGGCACGCCCATCCGGCCGCCGACTTGTCCAGCGGATTCAGCCCTTCGGTCCTGAACCCCTCTGAAGTATATTCCGCCTCCGAAATCAAAACCCTGCCGCCGAGGCCTTTCTCCACCTCGACCTCCACCGGAGCGACCATCGCCTGACGGGAATACTCGTCGGTGCCGGTCTGTCTGTGGTAGAACACCCACCATCTCCCGTTTATGCACTGGATGCTCCCGTGGGTGTTTCCGTAAGGATTTGCCGTTGGCAATACGTTTCCCTTCTCATCCGTCCCGCGGGCGCGGGCATCGATGATGGTTCCGCCATAGGTGAACGGGCCGAGAGGGGAATTGCCGTAGGCATAGGCGAGAGTATAATTGGTTCCAGAGAGCCCGAACTCCCCGTCGGCTGTCCAGCGGGAATAGATGAACACGTACTTGTCTTCTATCTTCCTCATCGATGAGGCCTCGAAGAAGCGGAACTCGCCCTTCTGGTCCAGATTGGAGATCATATCCTCCACTATCTCCGTCCCTGGCTTCACCGAAGCCATGGTGGCCGGATCCAGTTCGGCGCCATAGGATTTGCGGAAGCCCCAATATCCGTATATCCGTCCGTCGTCATCCACGAACACGGCGGGATCGAACCCCAGAACACCCTCCGTAACGGCGGGAGCCTTTTCGCTCCAGTTCGCCACAGTGAAAGGCCCGTCGGGACGGTCGCTCACGGCCATCATGCTCTGCCGCCCCCCGGCCTGATTGTTCGGGTAGAGATAATAACGGGTACGTCCCTGTGCATCTTTCCTGCAGGTCACGTCGGGAGCGTACAGCACATCTCCCCTTCCGTCCCCGTAAAGCAGATTCCCGCGGGCATCGGTACAGGACTTGAAGATGATGCCGTCATACCGCCAGGCCGAGAGATCCTCCACCGGCGCCGACCATACCACCTGGTCACGTCCGCAGTACTGGTCGATGAGATTATCGTGGGAGCCATAGACATACACCCGATACTTTCCCGGACGGTCAGGGTCCTCGAAAACGTACGGTTCACCGTCAGGAATGTACTCCCACATAGGGAGATAAGGGTTCTGGGCACGAAGTCCCGCAGCAGCCAGAAGCATCAGAAGCAGGATGGAAAGTCGTTTCATGTCAGATAATCATTAAAAATTCATATCGGTAATGTGCCGGCGGACAAGTCACTTGCATCACTGTGCGAGAAAGGCCGCCTGACGGCCGCCGATGAGGCTGTATCCGTCTTCATTCAAGTGGAGTTTGTCCTCCAGGTAGTATAATCCGCAGTTGAATTCGTTGACACCCTGGACAGCGAACTGGTCCAGCACGGGGATACCATAATACCCGCAGCACCGTTTCTGGGCCTCTATGTAACCGGCGAACGACAGTCCGGTCCCGTTGGTCACCTCCGATGACGGATTGTGTCCCGAATCATTCCGGAAGAAACGGAGAGGAGTGAAAAAATAGACTGTCGCCTTCGGATTCTTCTCGAAAATCTTCCTGATGCACCAGTTTATGCCGCCGCACTGGGTCTCCCGCTTGGATTCATCATATCCGTCGAAGACCGTATAGTCTGTCCAGTCCCCGCAGGGACGGTCGTTTGTAAAATCATTTGTCGATGCCCAAAGCACATAGATGTCGTGCAGACCGGCTTCTTCGACCTGCCGCTGGACAGAATAACCCTGCAGGCAGGAGAATCCTGCGCCTCCCACACCGTATGTGGTCACCTCGACGCCGAGCATATCCGCCCATATCTGCTTCGCGGCATCAGATTCCCTGTTCACGGACAGCGAACCGCCGAACACTGCTATGCTCTTCCCGAAATTGGATGCCCCCCGGAACTGATACCCCGCGTCAGGAGAGGGAGACAGACGACGGATTTCGGGGCGTGACCCGTCCTTCTGCTGAGCCTTGGCCGGAATACCTGCCATAACGAGCAGCATCATAAAGAACAGCACACG
>DCIQ01000108.1:0-778 GCA_002317435.1 Bacteroidales bacterium UBA1722
GTCTCTATCCCCTCTCCGATAAGATGAATAGGCTCATACAGCGGCTCTTCCGACAAGTTATCCTTCACCAGGTCCAGCAGTCCGTTCCTGGATATGTACTCGGTCCCGTTCAGACGCAGCGTAAGACCGGCGTGGAGATACGAGTAGTTCTTGACCATCGCCACGATGAAATCCAGATTATACTGATATCCCGGGAATACTGCATTGTCCGCATGGAACACCACGAGGGTACCGTTCTTCTGTTTGGTCTCGGTCACCCCCTGACCCGTCAGATTACCGGCCGAAAACTCGGCCCAGGTACTCTTTCCGTTCTGGAAGGATTCGACATGAAAAAAGTCCGAAGTGGCGTTCACGGCCTTCAGACCGACTCCGTTGAGACCCACGGAGACCTTATAGTTCTTGGTGTTGAACTTGCCGCCGGTATGCATCTCGCTGGCTGCCTGAACCAGTTTCTCGGGAGGGATGCCGCGCCCGTAGTCCCGGATTCTGACGGTGGTGTCTTCCACCACGATGTCCACCACCTTCCCGAATCCTGCGGCATATTCATCCACCGCATTGTCCAGCACCTCCTTCACCAATATGTAAATGCCGTCATCGGGGAACGATCCGTCCCCGGTATTCCCGATATACATACCGGGACGTTTACGGATAGCCTCGTTCCACTCCAGATGCTCTATCGATGCACCGGTATAGTCAGAGGCCTTCAATTCTGTTTCGCTCATATCTGTATCTCTTTCACTGTTAAACGATTGCTGTCTCAGCACAAATCACTGAACCC
>DCIQ01000108.1:978-1368 GCA_002317435.1 Bacteroidales bacterium UBA1722
CGGCAGTCCATATCGGCTCCGACGGCCCAATCCGGATTCTGCCCCCACCCGTAGAAACCGCAGTCAGGATGCGAAGCCCCCCATACGGACACGACGGGGACACCCGCACAACTCGCGAAGTGCATATTGGCCGAGTCCATGCTCACCATCACGTTGAGACTGCCTATGAGCTCCATCTCCTCAGCGAACGGGATACCGTAAACAGCCCTGCATCCGGGATACTCTTTCTCCCATCCGGAAAAGATTTCCGCATACTTCTTCCCTCCGAACAGGAACACTTCCACGGAACTGTCCTCCACCAGTCTCCCCACCAGTCTCCCGACCTCCTCTATGGACCAGTTCTTCCCCGGAAAAGTGGAGAACGGGGCGATACCCACCCGGTATTTGCCG
>DCIQ01000108.1:1470-2604 GCA_002317435.1 Bacteroidales bacterium UBA1722
GAAGGAAGAAGTCTCACTTCCTCTCTCCTGAGGTAAGCCTTACGGATGCGGTACTGCTTGTGGATTATATGGACGGGGATGAAACGGAGCACCGTAAAGAGCAGATCCAGGATGAATGTCCTGTTCACTCCGTGAAGGTCAGCCACCACGGTAGGACGGCACGCCGCCATCTTCCGGAACATGCCCCAGTTTCCAAGCGACTTGTCCGCACCCGTGAATTCCACTCCTGGAATCCCCGCGAACAGCGGTTCCAGCATCTTGGGAGCGGCGACCGTGACCGTCACGTCCCCTGCTGAAGACATCTTCTGCCGAAGAAGAGGCTGGAGAATGGCCACATCCCCCAATGCGGAAAGACGGATTATGAGAATATGCTTCCTGCGGGCCATCACTGTTTCTTCTGGTACAGCACCGGATTCATCGCAGGATCGTTATACATCTTCATCTGCCGGTAGAGTTTCATATATTTCTTTCCGGACTCGAGTTCCGAAAGGAGTTCCTCGATGGCAGTGGACAAATCGACCCTCTGGAGGAGGAGAGTGTCCAGTTTTTTCCGGCATGCATCCTTATGCTCCTGCGATGCATCTTCACGCAGAGTTTCGGCACGCATGTGGTAAATCTTCAGGGCGAGGATGGAAAGCCTGTCCAGAGCCCAGGCGGGAGTTTCGGTATTGATACCGGCTCCCGGCACCGTCTCCACGTTATGGTACCGCTCGAAGAACCAGTCATCCACTTTCTCCACCAGATCGGTGCGTTCCTGATTCGATTTATCTATGCGGCGCTTGATGACCAGGGCGTCGGCGGGCGAAATCAGCGGATCGCGGATGATATCCTCCAGGTGCCACTGCACGGTATCTATCCAATTCTTAAGGCACAGCAGATACTCCAGACTCCCTTTTTCATAAGGATTCACCATCGGAGCATCCACGTTATCCGTTCTGTGATATTCAGCGATCTGGCCGTCGAACACGGCGTTGCATTCTTCCGTAAAAGACATGGTGTATTATTTTATTTGTTGATTTTCATCCATTTGAGCAAGTCATTCCAAGTGGCTTTCCTGCCATACATGAGGATACCGGTGCGATATATCTTCCCGGCCAGATATACTGTCACCAGGAATGTGAGCAGAAGTACCGC
>DCIQ01000108.1:2632-4989 GCA_002317435.1 Bacteroidales bacterium UBA1722
ATCGAGACGAGCAGCTGCCACACAGGCACCACATTCTCGAACGGAATACGGGCCAGCATCACCATAGGGGAAGTCCAGGGTATTATGGAAGCCCACACCGAGACGGTGCTTTCCGGATGCTTGAATGCGTGGAGCATGATGAAGAGACCTATCATGAGAGGGATGGTGACAGGCATCACCAGCTGACTGGTGTCGGCTTCATTGTCCACGGCGGAACCCACAGCCGCGAACATCGAAGCATAAAGAAGGTACCCGAGAATGAAGTATATCAGGAAGCACCCTATGATGAAAGGGAAATTGATGCCGCCGAGGGCACCGGTTATCTCCCCCATCACTCCCGAAGACACCACACCGTCCACCATAGACGCATCCACACCTGCAGCTGAAGCCATCTGGGCAGGATCCATCGCAGGACCGGCCGCCATACCGAAGATGCCCACGATGGCCATCGTCAGAATCACCCATATGAGGAACTGCACCACCGCCACGCAAGCCACTCCGAAGATTTTGCCTATCATCAGTTCGAAAGGCTTCACGGAGGAGACTATGACTTCCACGATTCTGTTGGACTTTTCCTGTATGACACTGGTCATGACCATATTCCCGAACATCAGGACGAATATGTATATCATGAAGGCCATCGCATAGGAAAGTCCCATGCTCACTTCATTGCTTTTCTCCTTCTCCTCCCCCTCTTCGCTGATGATATAGGTATTCACCTTCACGGAGCGGTTCAGTTCATCCATAATTTCATCCAGATTATCGATATCGTAGCGGGAGAGCCTGTACGCCCGTATCGCATCATCCCCGCATCCGGATATGGCGTTCCGGGTATCTCCGTTGAGCTGTTTCGGAGAATAGGTCTGGACCGAAAGGTCGTCATCATCATCCAGTTCCGAGAATACGGCCAGTATGTCGGCGCCTTCCTCCCCGAAACTCGATTTAAGCGAATCCACATCGGCGGAAGCGCTGACTTTATATGTAAGTGTCTCCGTATCTTTCAGATAAGGAGTGACTATCCCCGAACGGTCCACCACGAGCACGGTCTGTTTCTCATCCCCCGAATCATTCATCATTATCAGGGAAGGCACCACCATCAGGGCGGCGAGCAGTACGGGAGTCAGGATGGTGGTCAGAATGAAGGATTTCTTCTTTACACGGATAGAGAATTCGTGACTGAGGACCAGATTCATTTTACGTATATCCATAACTCTACTCTCCTTTTACCAATTTGATGAAAATATCGTTCATGCTGGGTATCAGTTCCTGGAAGGAAACTATATCTCCGGTCACCCCGATGATATCCGAGAGCACCTTGCCGGCAGGTATCCCGGGGACCACGTCGAGAACTGCCCGACGGCTCCCCTTATACTCTTCGTCAGACGCCGTGGAGAACACTTCCGAAGTGAATTCCAGAGGTTCGCCGCTGCGATAGACCACTTCCATCTGATGTTTCCCGTGCTCCCTGCGGATAGTGTCCACGGCACCGGAAACCACCAGATTACTCTTGTTTATGAGGGCGATGCCGTCGCACATGGCCTCCACCGATTCCATATTATGGGTGGAGAGCATCACCGTGGTCCCCTCGTTCTTCATTCTGATTATCTCGTCCCTGACCAGCTGCACGTTCACCGGGTCGAAACCGGAAAAAGGTTCATCGAGAATCAGAAGCTGCGGTCTGTGCAGGACGGTGGTGATGAACTGCACCTTCTGGGCCATCCCCTTGGAGAGTTCCTCCACTTTCTTCCCCCACCAGTTCTGGATGCCGAATTTCACAAACCATTTCTTCAGTTCCCGGGTGGCTTCCGAAGAGGACATCCCCTTCAGACGGGCCAGGTACACAGCCTGATCCCCCACTTTCATCTTTCTGTACAGCCCCCTCTCTTCCGGAAGGTAGCCTATCCGGTACACGTCATCCGGAGCCAGCGGCCTGTCATTGAACAGAACCGTCCCGGAATCCGGCACCGTAATCTGATTTATAATTCTGATAAGTGTGGTCTTCCCGGCCCCGTTGGGACCGAGCATCCCGAAAATGGTACCCTGAGGCACCTCGACGGACACGGAATTCAGCGCGGTATAATTCCCGAACTTCTTCACGATATCCTGACAGGTAATTGTATTCATCCAAAAACGATGTGATTATATTCGTACAAATATATCATTTTTTGACATATCTCCCCACTCTCCTCCCGCTCTCTTCATCCATAATCCCGTTTTCCACCAGCATCGCGGGTGTAATGCTCTCCGGCGGGACCGCTCCCCTGAGCCGGACTATCCCTCTGGCGGCCATCCTGCCGATATACGGATGCCGGGCGAGAGTGTCCTCCGGGTCGGCCGAAAGGTCTATCCACCTCACC
>DCIQ01000108.1:5064-6289 GCA_002317435.1 Bacteroidales bacterium UBA1722
TCCATCAGCTGTTCCGCGCACACGAAACCGCCCAGCCTCTCCCTGTACCGCACGATTCCCTTCGCGAAGTACCCGCCGATTCCGGGAAGTTCGTCCAGACGTGCGCTGTCGGCACCGTTCAGCTCCACGACATCCCATTTCCAGCGGTCCGCCCCCGCCTCCACCTGCACCCGCGCGGATGCATGTCCGTTCTCTCTATTGATATTGCCGGAGGCAATATCGGCTCCGTATGAATCTTCACGAGTCCTGCCGGTCCGGTCCGCCGCATAACGTCCCCGCACCGGGAGGAAAACCGTATCGCGGATGAACACGGTGTCCGCGGCCGCCTCCGGGGAATCCCGCACAGGCGCAGGTTCCAAAGCCCGGTGTACGAACACAACCGCCTGCAGAAGCACCAGCAGGAATACGAAAATGACCGTAACGTTCTTCAGAAATTCATTCTTCCTGTCCACCTTTCCCCACATAATCCTTCCCCTCCACTATCAGGACTATCTCCCCCTTCGGGGGGACCTGTCCGAAATAAGCGGCCAGCTCCGAAAGAGTGCCGCGACGGGTTTCCTCGTGCAGTTTGCTTATCTCACGCGAGACGGAACCCCTCCTCTCCCCTCCGAACACCTCGCACATCTGTGCAAGTGTCTTCACCAGACGGTACGGGGACTCATAGAAAATCATCGTACGACCCTCCTGCGCCAGCTCGGCGAATTTGGTCTGACGTCCCTTTTTCACAGGAAGAAACCCCTCGAAAGCGAAGCGGTCCGTAGGGAAACCCGAATCCACCAGGGCCGGAACGAAAGCCGTGGCACCCGGAAGAGTCTGCACCTCGATGCCCGCCGCAGCGCACTCCCTCACCAGAAAGAACCCCGGGTCGGAGATGCCGGGAGTCCCCGCATCGGATATCAGGGCCACATTCTCCCCCGACAGGATACGGTCCCGGATGGAAGAGGCATTCTTATGCTCGTTGAACTTATGGTGGGACTCCATATGGGTATGGATGTCATACTTCTTCAGCAGCACCGCGCTGGTACGGGTATCCTCGGCGAAGATGGCATCGACGCTGCGGAGCACCTCCACGGCACGGAACGTCATATCATCCAGATTGCCGACAGGCGTAGGTACTATATATAATCTGCCCATCACCCTACCTGAATCTTCTGCGGACCATCATATAGAACTGATAGACAAGCGACGAGCTCTCGTCCCAATCGGGGAAAGCCACGCGCATCTC
>DCIQ01000020.1:0-467 GCA_002317435.1 Bacteroidales bacterium UBA1722
ACCATCTGCGGTATCCGCCGCAGGGGATATACCCCCGAATCCATCCGTGCCTTCGCCGAGAAGGTGGGAGTGGCCAAGAGGGACAATATGATAGATCTCTCGCTTCTCGAATGGTGCCTGCGCGAGGACCTGAACAAGCGTTCGAACCGCTATATGGCAGTTTTCGATCCGGTGAAGCTCGTGATCACCAATTGGGATGACGGACAGTGTTCCGGAGCTGCGGAAGTGCAGACCGGCCGCGTGGAGTATTGCGTGGCCAACAAGAATCCCGAAGACCTCGGAGCCGGTACACGTACCATACCTTTCGGAAGGGAACTGTACATAGAACGTGCTGACTTTATGGAAGAACCTCCCAAGAAATTCTTCCGTCTGCGTCCGGGCGGGGAGGTGCGCCTGAAGTATTCGTACATAATCAAGTGCGAGGAGGTGGTGAAGGATGCCTCCGGCAATATTACCGAAATCCGCTG
>DCIQ01000020.1:532-12887 GCA_002317435.1 Bacteroidales bacterium UBA1722
TCCACTGGGTATCGGCGGCACATTGCGAGAAAGTGGAAGTGCGGCTGTATGACCGCCTGTTCACCGAGCCGGATATGGGAGGCATACCCGAAGGACAGGATTACAAGAGTTATCTGAACCCGGACTCCCTCAAGGTGACGGAGGCTCTGGTCGAACCGGCCCTTCTGGAGGACGATGGTGCCATCGCCGTCCAGTTCGAAAGGAACGGATATTACAAGTTGGATTCCGATTCCACCCAGGGACATCCGGTATTCAACAGGGCCACGGGGCTCAAGAGTTCATTCTAGAATCTTTTTAACGCTTCTCAGTCAGTATTTACAACCGAAGAAACATGATGGAAACCACTCGGACCGCCAGGATGGTCACGTTGCTCGTCTTATGTTTGTCTTTCCTTCCCCTGGAATCATCGGCGATGGATTTGTTCCACCGTTCGGGTAAGGACGATTATCTGGACGACCGCCATCAGAATGAAGAACAGATAGAGAAACGATATCTGCATACGCTCGACAGCCTGAAACATCTGATGAAAGAAGCCGAGTCTTCATCGGATTACGATGCCCTGTACAGCCTCTGTGCCGTCTGCGACTCGCTCATACAGAACAAATTCATGAGCGAATATGACAGGACGGTGAGCAGTGTCTATGATCAGGCGGCGGTGGAAGAACGTCTGGCGATGGTTTCGAGGGACAAGAACCGCGCCTGGCTCTTCATCTCCGTCCTCATTTTCATGATTCTCATACCTATCGTGATTCTCTCCGTCAGACTGATAGTGATAGACCGCAATCTGAGGCAGAAGAACAAGGAACTGGTCAAGGCCAAATATTTCGAAGAGGTCTCCATGAAGAACAAGAGTGCCGTGGTGTCCAATATGAGTCATGAGATCAAGACGCCCCTGAACTCGGTGGTGGGTTTCTCCCAGCTGCTGATGATGGACGAATACAATACTGACGAGTCGGAGGTGAAGCGTTATCAGGACATAATCAAATCCAACTGCGACCTGCTGAAGAACCTTATGAACGATGTCATAGATTTCTCCAATATAAATCTGAATGACATGACGGTGACCACTTCGGAATGTGACATAGTGGAACTGGCGTCTTCCATCACCACTTCGTTCGACAAGATCAAGCATACTGCCGTCAGGTTCACTTTCGCATCCGATGCCGATTCCCTGATGATCGTTACCGATCCTGTCCGGATTCGTCAGGTTCTGATGAATCTGATTTCAAATGCCATGAAGTTCTGTAAGGACGGAACCATCGCCGTCGCCCTGAAAAGCGGCGCGGAAGTGGAGATTTCCGTGACTGACGACGGACCCGGCGTGGAGAAGAACAAGCAGGAGTTCCTCTTCGGAAGATTCGAAAAATTGAACGATACGGAGATGGGTACCGGTCTCGGACTTTCGATATGCAAGATAATAGTTGGGAAACTGGGTGGACGTATATGGTATGACAGCGATTATACGTCCGGAGCCAGATTCGTATTCACACTGCCCGTCACCGCCGAGGAGGAAGTCAGATGATAATGCTGTCGGTCGCATATCTGTCGCTGCTGGCACTCCTTCCGTATGCAGAAGATACGGGAGCGGCTTTTTCTCCGGAAGAGGCGGAAAACATATATATGTACAGGGACAGTGTCCTTCATGAATTGAGATCCGGTTCCACGAGCGGGGGCAGATGGCAGGAGGATAAGGAAGCGTATATGAAGAATATCCCGTGCCCGTGGGTCGAGATGGAATTCAAGATGGGGAAGAAAGATTCCGCGTGCATCCATTACCGGCAGTATCTTGAACTTCTGCAGAACTTTTATGATACGGCTCTGGAGGAGCAGAAAACGGATGTCCGGAACAACTATCTCATCAAGAAGGCTGAATCGGCGGAAGCGCGTATGCTGACACTGCTTCTGTGCGGGACTGCCATTCTTCTGTTCATAGGGGTGTTGTCGTCCTTGAAACTCTATATAAACAGGATCGTAAAGGTGGCTCAGGAACAGATGTTGATCTGTGAACTGGAAGAATCCTACAAGTCGGCCGAGCTTTTGAACAAAGACAGCGAGATGCTTCTTCTCCGTGTCAGGGAGTGTATCGGAGAGCCTCTTGATAAAGTGGTGAAGAATGTGGACAGGCTTTCGGAGCAGGGGCTTGACGGGGACATGAAACAGCAGATTCTTTCGGAGCTTACCGCGAATGCGTGGAATCTGAGTTCCATGATTACCGATTTTTTGAACAAGGCCCGTTCCCGGAACGGCAAACCTGCACTTGAATAGGAGGATGGAGATATGAAAAAATCGATTGTTCTGTTTCTCCTGACTGTTTCTTCATCAGTTGTGTCGTATGCGGAAGGTGTGGAGAAACTCCCGATCCGTGCGGAGGTCGGGGACAGTATCATATCATATTTCAGGTCGCTTCCTCTGGACGCGGACAGATGCCTGCAGGAGTCTCACGCCTATCTGGCCAATATAGAATATCCCTGGTCTTCATCGATACTGGAGATGGCCATAGAAGACGCCCGCGCTATAGGAGATACGGCTCTTCTTTCATACGGGCTGTATTATTCCATTATGGCTGTTGACGACAAATGTGACACGTCGAAGGTCAATCCGCTGCTGAATGAACTCAAGTCGCTGTTTCCTGATGAAGAGGCCCAGCTCAACTATTTCCGCTCCATGTCCTGGGTAAATGATGCATATATCAAATCCATGAACTTGGAGGCGGCTTTCTGCCAATTGGAAGTCATGGAGAAGGAAGCGCAGGAATATGGCCTGCATTCAGGTCTTCTCATAGCCTGGACGCAGCGGGCCAATATCTATATGAAGACGGGAAGATACGGGGAGGCCATCGATATTCTCAACATCGTGGCCGAAGATGAAAGCGGTTCGGATATCGAGAGATTGTCGGCCTATCTGTCCATCTACAATGCCTTCGTCATGAAGAAAGATTACGACAGCGCTCTCCGTACCGTCGATGATGCCATGGCTTTTCTGGACAAGTTCGCTTCCGAGTCCGACAGTTCCGATCATTTCAATTATCTTCTGTTGGAGTCATGTTATGCGGAGATATGGTGTGTCTTGCGGAATCCGGAGAAGCTGAAGGAGTGTCTCGGAAATATGGAACGTTATTATGTGGACAGTCACCACAGCACTTCATATCTCGAATACCACCAGTTATATGCGAACTATTATATCATGACAGGCTGTCTGGATGGTGCTGAAAACGAACTTGAAAAATGTTTCAGTTACTGTGATGCCGAAGGTTCCGATTCGGATGTTAGGGATTTGATGGTCCTCAAGTCCGAAGTGAAGTATCTTCGGGGAGAAAAGGATTCGGCCTGTGCGATATATGCCGATTATCTCAGGGAGATGGAATCCTTCTATTCTTTATCCATGCAGCGGCAGCGTGAGAAGGTGGCCGCCGATTTCTACTTCAAGAAAGGATATGCAGGAAGGGAACAGTTCGTGAACTGGCTTCTCAGGATGGTCATCGGCATTCTCGTCGCAGGTATTTTTATATTTACTCTGCTTCTTTTCTGGAAGTCCCGTATCGTGATGCAGGATAGAAATGTCTCTCTCGAATTGAGCAGATCCTATCTGGCGGCGGAGCAGGCCAACAGGGAGAGGGAAGAGATTCTTCTGAAGATTCGTGAAAGCATATCCCAGCCGCTCGGTATAGTCCTGCACAATGCCGAACTGATAAACGGCGGTGAGCAACTCGATTCCGAGACCAGAACGGCACTGCATATCCAGATAAACGAGAATGCCGTGGTGCTGAACGCCATCATATCGGATTTCCTGAACAAGGCGCGTGCCGACGCAGGCAAGTCCAGTATCTGATTTTATGTGCGGTGTCGTGTCCAGTGAGTGCGGAACTGGCTGTAACTGTTCGAAATACAAAAATTAATATACTTGAGAAACTGAAGTTATGGTATTGTCAATGACTGGCTACGGCAAGTCCGAAGCCATTTTCGAAAACAGAAAATTCATCGTGGAAATCCGTTCCCTGAACGGGAAGACCTGTGACCTGACTCTCAAGACTTCGGTCATCCCCAGAGACAGGGAACTTGCGGTAAGGAAATATATTTCAGACCGGCTCGTACGCGGAAACATAGATCTGTTCATTACCGCCGAAGATGTAGGAGAGGCCGCTCCCCATGAGATAAACCGTGATGTGCTCGCCGACTATTACAGGCAGGTGTGCGGATTCTGTTCCGAATCTTCCATAGGACCGGTTTCCGGATCGGATATCCTTCCCACCCTGCTGAAGATGCCTGACGTGGTCGGGACCAGAAAGGATGAGATGTCCGATGAATGTTGGGAAGTCGTATATGGCGCCATCAGAGATGCCGTGGATGCACTGATAGCTTTCAGGGTAAGGGAAGGTGCCGTACTCAGGGAGGATGTGGGTCATAGGGCGGAACTGATTTCGTCCTGGGTGTCGGAGATAGAGAAATATGAGCAGGAGCGTGTGGCTGCCGTACGGGAGCGGATACAGTCCAGGATAGCGGAACTGAAGGCTGACCCCGATGCCAATCGGCTGGAACAGGAGATAATATTCTATATCGAGAAGCTCGATATAAATGAGGAAAAGGTCCGTCTTCGTCAGCACTGCCGCTATTTCGCGGAGACTATGGAGAGTGAACCTTATCCCGGGAAAAAACTCGGTTTCATCGCCCAGGAGATGGGGAGGGAGATAAATACCACCGGTTCCAAGGCGAATCACGTGGAGATTCAGAAATGGGTGGTGAGGATGAAGGATGAACTGGAGAAAATCAAGGAACAGAGTATGAACATATTATAATCACAGACATGAAACGTTGTTTTTTTCTTTCTGCCGTTATGCTGATTTTCTCCGTTTCCGGTGCGGAAGCTCAGGAAGGGAGACTTCTCCGGTTCCCCTCAGTGGGCGGAGACAAAATCGCTTTTACCTATGCCGGGGATTTGTATACCGTGCCCATAGATGGCGGAAAGGCGGTGAGGCTCACGTCCGATATCGGGTATGAGATGTTTTCCAAATTCTCTCCCGACGGGAAGACTATAGCCTTTACGGCCCAGTACGATGGGAACACTGAAGTATATACCGTTCCGGCGGAAGGAGGGATGCCCCGTCGTGTCACATATACTGCGCTGGTGTCGAGAGATAATATCGGGGACAGGATGGGTCCCGACAACATAGTTATGGGGTGGACGCCTGACGGCAAGGATATAATCTATCGTTCGAAATGGTATAATTTTTCAGGTCTGCGGGGTATTTTGTGTACCGTATCCGCAGAAGGTGGGGATCCTGTTCAGATACCGGCTACCGAGGGAGGTTTCTGCTCTTATTCTCCCGACGGGAAATATCTGGCCATGAACAGGATGTTCCGTGAGTTCAGGACGTGGAAATATTACCGCGGAGGCCAGGCGGATGACATCTGGGTGAACAAGGTGGGAACCACGGAATTGGAGAAGATAACGGACAATGATGCCCAGGACGTGTTCCCCATGTGGATAGGAGATGAGATTTACTATCTGTCCGACAGGGACAGCATAATGAATCTGTTCTGTTATGACACACGCAGCCGGAACACCAGGAAGGTTACGGACTTCCGGGATTATGACTGTAAGTTCCCTTCATTCTCTCAGGAGCATATAGTTTTCGAGAATGCGGGGTTCATATATAAATATTCGGTCAGGGAAGGAGTCTGTGAGAAGGTCCCGGTACAGATTTCCGCCGAAGCGGTGTATGCCCGCAGTGAATTTTCCGAGCCGATGGGATCGAACGGACCGATGGGCATCGGAGGTGCCCGCTCGTATGATCTCGCTCCGGACGGCAGCCGGGTGCTGATGACTATCCACGGAGATGTGGTTTCGCTTCCTGCATCCAAGGGCGCCATCTATAATATCTCTTCCACTCCCGGAGCTCAGGAGAGGGAAGCCGGATGGTCTCCTGACGGGAAATGGATAGCATATCTCTCTGACGTGTCGGGCGAATATCAGATATATCTTGCGGATGCCGGGGACTTCGCCGTCAAGAAGTGCCTTACCTCCTTTACCGACGGTTATCCGGAAGACCTTTCCTGGTCTCCCGATTCGAAATATCTCTATTTTACCGGTGCGAAACGTGATTTCTACCGGCTGGACATATCGTCCGGAGCATTGAAAATGATATTCCGCGGCCAATATTCCGGCGTATCGGAGTATGACATATCTCCTGACGGCCGTTTCGTCGCATACTCCACCTCCGCTTCCAACAGGGTACAAGTCATAAATATCTATGATGTGGAGAAGGATACTCATCATACGGTGACCTCTCTCTGGTACGAATCCGCCGACCCCGTATTCTCGGGTGACGGAAAATATCTCTTTTTCTGCTCTTGCCGCGGTCTCCAACCCGACTACTCGCAGGTGGAATGGAATGCCTCGTTCGACGTGAACCGGAGTATATGGGTATTGCCTTTGGCTGTGTCAACACCTAATCCGTGTCTTCCTTCCGGTGAAGAGTGGACTCCTTCGCCCGCTCCCGACCAGAAGAAGGAGCCGGATGCGAAGAAGGAGAAAGACGTCCCCGAGGTGCATGTGGCGGTGGACTTTGACGGGATAGTGGAACGTGCCGTGGAACTCCCGATTAAGGGCATAGGCAGGATTATGCCGGTGATGAGTATAGCTGATGAACTGTATTATTATGCAGGCGGTGAACTCTGTTCGATATCCATGAAGGATCTGAAGACCAGGAATGTCGGGAATACCCGTCTGATGGCTGTAACTTCCGGTGGAAAATATGCCCTCACCTTGGGAGAAGATGGATACCACGTAGTATCTTCACCTTCGTTCAAGAGTGATCTGACCGTGCCGGTCAAGGAGGCCGCGGTATGGGTGGATTACCGTCAGCAGTGGAAGCAGATTTTCGATGAGACGTGGAGGATATATCGTGACGGGTTCTATGTGGAGAACATGGTGGGGAAGCCCTGGCAGAAAATTCATGACAAGTATGCGGTTCTGCTTCCGTACGTGAACCATCGTCAGGATCTTACCTATATAATAGGCGAGATGATATCCGAACTGGCCACGGGGCATTGCTATGTCACTACAGGGATGGTGGACGGACCCGAACGTATCGCTACCGGACTGTTGGGAGCGAGACTATCCAGAGAGGAAAAGTCCGGAGCATACCGGATAGACCATATCTACAAGGGAGTTTCGTGGGATTCCCACTTGTATTCTCCTCTGGGGATGCCCGGTATCGGCGTAAGCGAGGGTGATTATATCCTGGAAGTCAACAGGCAGCCGGTTTCCGGCATGGTGTCCATTTATCAGTCCCTTATCGGCAAGGTGGGGCAGACGGTGGCTCTCAAGGTGGCTTCTTCGCCTTCGGGAAAGGATGCCAGGACCATATATGTGAAACCTGTGGGGGATGAGTCGTCCCTGGCATATTATGAATGGGTTCAGCGGAACATCGAGATAGTGTCTGAGGCTTCGGACGGAGAGATAGGATATATCCATATACCCGATATGGGGGTCGACGGACTCAAGATGTTCACCAGGATGTTCTATAACCAGCTGGACAAGAAGGCACTTATCATAGATGACAGGATGAACGGCGGCGGAAACGTCTCTCCGATGATTCTGGAACGTCTTCAGAGGGAAGCGTACAGGATGACCATGAGCCGTAACGGGGGGGCCACTCTTATGACTGTCCCGAATGAGATGCACTATGGCCCGAAAGTATGCCTCATAGACAAGTATTCCTCTTCGGACGGGGATCTGTTCCCGTATGGCTTCCGTGAACTTGGCATAGGAAAACTGATAGGAATGAGGACGTGGGGCGGTATCGTGGGCATTTCCGGTTCCAAACCGTATATGGATGGGCAGGATGTCCGCACGCCTTTCTTCACATCCTATTCGACGGACGGGAAGTGGATAATCGAAAATCATGGCGTGGATCCTGATATCATAGTGGATATCAATCCTTTCGAAGATTTCCTCGGGCATGATGCCCAGCTGCTCAAAGCAGTGGAGGTGCTGAAGGAAGAACTCAAGAATCTCAAGCCTCTGCCCGGTGTGCCGGCGGATCCGGTGAGATGACTGCCGTATCCATAATGGCCTGAGCCATCGTCCGAGACAGAAAGTTGGTAAGGAATCATTATTCTTTACCAACTTATTTTTTTACCTTTACGAGAAAAACGATCCTTATATGAAACACATTCTGTTACCTGTTTCTCTGATGCTTATGATGATCCCGGCTCCGACGGACGCTCAGGATTTCAAAACATTGTATTCCGGCACCGGCTCTCTGGCCCGGGATAACAATTCAAAAGTTCTGTGCGGCTCCGTACGGCCTGTATGGAGGGATGAAACGACGTTTCTCTACAAGACTTCCGAGGCTTCCGGAGAAGTGGTGTACGAGGTGAATACCGCTGCCTGTACGAAGGTGGTCTCTTCCGCCGATTCCCTGGACGCCCTGCTCTCCCGTCAGCCCAAGCCCTACTATGTGGATATCGAAGATGAAGACCAGTTCGGGAACAGGATTCAGGCCGAGCCGACGGTCTCTCCCGACGGCAGATGGGAAGCATTCGTGAAAAACGGCAATGTCTGGCTGCGCGATCTTTCGAAGGCTCCTTCACAGGCAGGTGCCGCTCCCGTGAAATTCATCCCCGGCCGCGGTCCGGAGAAGGATTGGAGACCCAATGGCCTCTCCGAAACGGAATCTGACGTTCAGTTGAGTTTCGACGGGACTCAGGTGGATTACTATAACCAGCTGTATTGGTCTCCCGACTCCCGTCATCTGGCGGCGGTGCGTTTCCATAAGGTGGACGAGCGGCAGATACCCCTGATATATTCCTCCCCCGACGACCAGCTCCAGCCCCGCATGAAATTGATAAACTATGCCAAGCCGGGTGACGCTCTCTCTCAGAGCGCCTTCGCCCTTTTCGACATGGATTCCCGCCGTCAGATTCCGGTGGATATGGCTCCTTTCGATAACCAGTACGGTATGATGTTCGGCCAGTGGTCCCCCGGCTCTGACTTCTTCACTTTCGAATACAACAGGAGGGGACATCAGCTCTATCAGGTGGCCACGGTATCCGCTGCGGACGGGGCCGTGAAAGTGGCGGTGGAAGAGAAATCGGAGACCTTCGTCTATTATGCCGACCTGTACCGCCATTACCTGAAGGACGGGGAGCACATGCTCTGGGTGTCCGAGCGGGACGACTGGCGGCATCTGTATATGGTGGGGCTGCGGGACGGCTCCCTCCGTCAGCTGACCTCCGGTGCCTGGAACGTCCGCGAGGTGCTGGACGTGAACGAGGAGGACGGTTACATCCTCTTCTGTGCGAACGGCATGAATGCCGTGAATGAAAAGGGCGGCGTGCCGAAAGGGGAGGATCCCTATGACAAACATCTCCTGAAATATGATATTGCCTCCGGCAATATAAAAGATCTCACGCCGGAGAATGCCTGGCACCGCATCTCTCTCTCTCCGGGCGGGAAGGTGTTCGTGGACGTGATGTCCCGGCCCGATCTGCCGCCTGTGACCGTGGTGCGCGACATCGACGGCGCGAAGGTGATGGACCTGCAGAAATGTGACATCTCCCTCCTGAAGAAGACCGGGTGGACCATGCCCGAGGTGTTCGTGGCCAAGGGCAGGGACGGGGTGACGGATATCTGGGGGACGATCTTCAGGCCCCGGAATTTCGACCCGCACCGGAAATATCCCGTCATCGAGTATATATATGCCGGGCCGCACGATTCGCACGTGGACAAGGAGTTCAATGTGTTCAACAGGGGCACCAAACTGACGGAACTGGGGTTCATAGTGGTCATGATAGACGGGATGGGGACGGACAACCGTTCGAAATCATTCCAGGATGTCTGCTGGCGTAATCTGAAGGATGCCGGCTTCCCCGACAGAATCCTCTGGATGAAGGCCGCCGCGAAGAAATACGGATATATGGATCTCTCCAGGGTGGGTATCTTCGGATATTCCGCCGGAGGACAGAATTCTCTGGCAGCCCTGCTGTTCTTCGGGGATTTCTATAAAGTCGCCGTGCCGTGCTGCGGATGCCACGACAACAGAATGGACAAGATATGGTGGAACGAACTGTGGATGGGGTGGCCGATAGGTCCCTGGTACTCCGAGAATTCGAATGTGGACAATGCCTGGAGGCTGCGGGATGACCAGGATCTGCTGCTGATAAACGGCGAGGTGGACAATAACGTGGACCCCGCCTCCACTCTCCAGGTGGTGAATGCTCTGGTGAAGGCGGACAAGGACTTCTGCCAGTATTATATGCCGATGCATTCACATAATCTCGGAGAAGAATGGGTCACCAGACATATCTGCCAGTTCTTCTATGAGAAGATTATCAATAAGAAGACGAAATAATGGACAAGCGGGAATTTGACTCTTTTCTGAAAGATAACGAAGATATCGTGACCTCCATCCGGGATGCCGCCGGAGAACTTCACAGGAGCGTCGGACAGCTGTACGGGAAACGGCTGCCTTACCTCCATCATCTCCAGATGGTGGCCGATGTGGTGCTTGAATACGGATTTCTGGTGTGTACGCGTCAGGAAGATATTGTCCCTATGGTGTTCAGCGCGTATTTCCACGACAGCATAGAGGATGCGAGATACAGCTATAATGATGTGAAAAGGTGTGCCTTGGGATTCGGGATGACCGATGACCAGGCTCTGACGGCGGCGGAGATAGTGTATGCCCTGACCGATGAAAAGGGACGTACACGGGCTGAAAGGCAGTCGGAAAGATATTACGACTGCATCCGCGAGACACCTTATGCCCCTTTCGTGAAGATGTCGGACAGACTGGCCAATATGAGATTCTCTTTCAAATCCTCCGAAGGAAATCAGCACATGAAGGAGGTGTATCGGGACGAATTTCCCGATTTCATCTGGGGGATCAGCAAACCCTGTGACGACATCCGTTTCAGGGTGCCGTCCGAACTGGTGGATGAGGTCTGGCAGATGATAGGGGAGTTGTGAATCATCGTTAATAAAAAAATATTTTCTGCGTCGCACTTTTTTTGAAAAAATAGTATTTTTGCGCCCCATAAAGAACCGATAAAATTTTAGTCTTATGTCATCTAGCAATGTACGTCCCGCCAGTATGGAGCGGATCACCACTCCGGCTCTGGCCCAGAAATTCATCAATGAACAGGTAGCCGAAATGCAGGCCCAGATCGGAAACAAGAAGGTCCTGCTGGCACTCTCCGGTGGAGTTGATTCGTCAGTGGTGGCTGCCCTGCTTATCAAGGCTGTCGGAAAACAGCTGGTATGCGTACACGTTAATCATGGTCTGCTCCGCAAGGGTGAACCCGAACAGGTCATCAAGGTGTTCCGTGACGAAATGCAGGCTAATCTCGTTTATGTGGATGCCACTGACCGTTTCCTCGATAAGCTGGCCGGTGTGGCGGAACCTGAGCAGAAGAGAAAAATAATCGGAGGAGAATTCATCCGCGTGTTCGAGGAGGAAGCCCGGAAGCTGGACGGAATCGAATTCCTCGCCCAGGGTACGATTTATCCCGATATTATAGAATCAGACGGAGCCGTGAAGGCCCACCATAATGTAGGTGGTCTTCCCGAAGATCTCAAATTCGAACTTGTGGAGCCCATCAAACTGCTGTATAAGGACGAAGTCCGCGTAGTGGGTAAGGAACTAGGCCTTCCCGACGGGATGGTGTTCCGTCAGCCTTTCCCCGGCCCCGGTCTGGGAGTCCGCTGCACAGGCGCCATCACCCGCGACCGCCTCGCAGCTGTCCGCGAGAGTGACGCCATCCTCCGCGAGGAATTCGCGAAGAACGGTCTCGAAGGGAAAGTATGGCAGTATTTCACCATCGTGCCCGACATCAAGTCCACAGGTGTGAAGGACGGAAAGCGTTCCTGGGACTGGCCGGTAATCATCCGCGCCGTCAACACCCGTGACGCCATGACCGCCACCGTGGAGAACGTGCCTTTCGAACTGATGCAGCACATCACCGCCCGCATCGTCGCCGAAGTTCCCGGAGTGAACAGAGTCCTCTACGACTTCACTCCGAAGCCCACCGGGACCATCGAGTGGGAATAACCGCACAGCCCGTATTGCCGAAGGCATAATCAATATCAGCCTGCACCGGAATCTCCGATGCGGGCTTTTTCGTACACACCTGTTACTGCTGCTTCGGATTCGTTACCGGTCGTAGAACTTTTGTCTTGAATGGCCGCCCCGCCTTCAGTCCCTCCGGAGAACTGCTGTGACCGCNNGCTGAAGCGAAAGTCCTCCGGAGGGGCTGAAGGCGGGGCTGTGAGGATGCTGATACATTATGATATAGGTGCTTTTTCATAATATTCAACGTTTTTTACATCTGTTTGTCATCCGACAAATATATCA
>DCIQ01000020.1:12984-15004 GCA_002317435.1 Bacteroidales bacterium UBA1722
CCGGTGGGGAATGCACTTTTCAGACTAACTTACATACGAGACGTTACTTGACGTTTATCTTCTGTCATCAAACTTGGCAATTTGAAATCTACAGGAGGATACGGCAACGGGAGCGTCCACTAGTGATGACTATTCAGTCGCTACGCATCAAGCGTAGAAATTACTGTATATCATCCCTGACGTGGGCATCTGGTTGCTTATCTCTGTAGATGGCAGCCAAGGCCTGATGACGGGATGAGCAAAAAGTTTGACTCCCACGTCTTTTTTAATACCTGTTCAGAAAGGGTAGGCTGAGCACGGGAAATGCCGATGCCCGATGCAAGTAGGCTATTTGTAAAGCTATATGAAACAGTTCGAAGTAATTAACAACTCAAAGTTTGAAACAATGTCCCATCAGGAAATGGAATCCGTTAAAGGAGGCAGTATATGTCTTCTTTGTATGAAAAGAGACAGGTACAACAAGAAAGGAGAAAAAAAAGCTGGATGGAAGATTAATTAAAACTTTGTGGCTGGCATTAAATGCCAGCCACATTCGTAGTTCGACATCATGAGAATTAAAAATTATTATCTGGTCATTCTGATTTTCTTCAGCGGTGTATACGTTAATGCTGAAAATGTAAGCAAATCTGACACTCTTGTGTATATTGATATATCCTCTTCTATCCCAATGAAGGACATTCTGTATGTAAAGGATACGGAATGGAATGATTTGTACTCAATATCAGCGCATCCTTTATTTGATTCGCTTAGGACAAAAACTGTAGCGAGAGATATATTGAACAGGATCAATTTAAGAAAGAGAAGTGTTGGGGACACATTGCGCACTGCTGACCTTTTTTATTGTTGGCTTCCTTATTTTGAGTGGCTCAAGTATATTGATCCGCATTATGACATATCTTTAATTGTGCCATCAAAATATTGTCATATTCATAAGGAACCAAAAGAAATAGCAGAACGGGATAATGAGTTAAGAACTCAAGCCAAAATTATACCGGCATCAACCATTAATATCAATGATACCCTTATCATTAAAACTTCTTTATGCCCCGAACTTAAAAGTGGAGATATCATAACTTCAATTAATGGAATAGAGGTTCGAGATATGTTGATGCATTCATTTAGATATAGATATGATAACATCCCTACACTTTTAAATTATTATTATTTTCATGGCGTCGATTCGACTTATGATGTGAGTTTAATCAGAGACGGAATACCTATCAAAACGCATTTTGATGGGTATCTTAATATGTATGCTTGCCTTTCTCAGTTATCGCGTGTGGAAACGACTGAATCATCACATTATTATGAGAAAGAGCATGTGGGTTATGTCAAAATTCCCAAATTTTACCCGGACAATTCAAGGTTATTTAAGTATGTTCAGAAAGAAATCACAGGGTTTATTAAGAAAGGATGCAATGATGTTATAATTGATTTGAGAAACAATCCTGGCGGCAGTGGACATTTGATTGAACGTTTTCTTGCATTGTTTATAAACAAGCCTTCAATCACCATATCAAAACGTGAATGGGTAAAAATTTCAGAGAAAACTATTAATGATTATCCGGAACTTAAGGGTCATAAGATAGGTGACCTTGTCCAGTTGCATGATAGTCCGTCACTTAAACCTTTCAGTCTCAACAATAATTTGTTTTTAGATGGTATTACTACATATGTAATTATGGATCAGGGAACATCGTCTACGGCAGCATCTTTGTGTAATATTCTTCAGTATAATAGTGGAGCCATATTGGTAGGAGAACCGTTGCTTCATAATTCGTATGTGTATGGGGATGTAATTGAAGGCAATCGTTTAGAGAACCCATTTCTTGGTCTCCTTTCAGATGATAGTATTTCCACAACCTTATCTGAGGTTTATTCGAACGCAGAAGACGGCATTTTGATGCCAGATATAGACATTCCATATACGGCATGCGAGTATATAAAATATGATGATGCTGTTTTGAATGAGCTACTGGACATTATTACCCGACAGAAGAACGAACGATAATGATTTGGT
>DCIQ01000084.1:0-7426 GCA_002317435.1 Bacteroidales bacterium UBA1722
CGGTCACCAAGAAGATGACCGCTTAGCCCAAAAAATATGTTTTCTAGTTATCCGTCCTCCTCTTGACATATTGCATATTCTGACTTATCCTGAGCTTGTCGGCACGATAGGGACCCCATACGAGAAATGTCTGGTACATATTGTACCCGAATGAGGAACCTATCCGTTGAATGATCCGCTCTGGAACGTCCTGACATTTCACCCCACAATATTCCATCGTATAGGGAGTGCTGACCCGCTGCTCCGTACCGCCGAAATCAAAACGCATGGTACAGAAGCCTTCCCAAAATCTCATCAGTTCTTCTTTATAGACATCCGGATCGTTCCTGTCGAATAAGATGGCCACACGTCGGGACTTGTTTCCCTCCTGCAGGTCAAGCACGTCTCTGCATGCGACTGCGGAAGCATATCTTGCGAAATTTCCTTTGTCACTATAATCATGGCTTGTGTTGCCCATGACGAAATACAAATCCGCATTCCTGATTCTGAAATCATTTGCACTATGACTCCGTGGAAGCTGGGTGATCATCTTCATTTTATATACATCTCTGGTGAACTCCTCATACGGCCATTTCTCCCTGTTGAGAAACAGATGAGTCTTGAATTCCACGAGAGCCAACACTTCAACATAGTCCGTTTTATCCTCATTCATCTTCAAGACAGCCATATCTACGCTGAATCTCTTGGATACCCGCGAGTCCAGATAATCCAACTTATGCATGTCTTCCGCCGAAGGCCATTCACAACTCACGATACACTCTCCCGGGTATCGGCTGTCCAAAGCCTTCTGCAGGCAGAATGCTATCTTGTCACGTATCTGGCATTCATTATTCTGTTGAAGTGAAATATATGCGAGTTCATCCTTTGAAAACAAGTCTGAAACTCTGCCAAGTAGTTCCTTCAGGTCATACTGGATGGCATTCCTTATTTTTTCACTGCTTTCCATAGACAAAATATCTTTAATTCCAATAGTTCCTACCAAATCGCATTATTCTCCCCGCACAGGCGGACAGCTGCCGTAAACAGCACCCCGCCTATATGGAGACATACCTCGTCCGGATATCTCCAAAACACACACGAACCCATCATCCCCGATGGATTACGACGAATAAATCATTATGAAGGAACAGTTCCTTCGGTCAATCAAGTGCAAATATAAACAAATGTTTCCCAAATGCCACTGATGTGCATTTGAATTTCCGCAGATATCTGCATATAAAAGAAATCGTGTTGTCACTACCAACGGATATCCACAGGGACACCGTCGGGCCGGTTTTCGAATTTGAGCAGGCAGGTGCGGCTGAGGGCATCCCACGTGAAAACGGCTTCCTCTCCGGCGACAGACACTTCTTTCGGCTCGGCAGGAAGCAGCACACGCATCACACAGGAGGTATTCACAGGACCCTTGCCGGTGAAAGAATAGGAACATCTGCCTGCGGACTCATCGAAGATGCGGCAGGCGGAAGCCAGTACCTGCGGACGCTTCGGGTCCGGAACTCTGGAGACATCCACCATAAAGGACTGACAGCCGGGGAGGACTTCCTTACTGGTCACCACGGGCAGTTCAGAATCATACAAATCTATGAAGACACCATCCTCGACATACGCCTCATCGCTTACACTCTCGTCCATCACGGCCACGAGATCATAAATGCCCCTTTCGAGACTCAGATAATTCTTGAAGAGAAGTTCCTCTCCACCTGAAGCCCCACGATACAAATCACTCACGGAAGATACCAGAGGGGCATCTCCCCCCTCCTGAAGAACGAACTCCTTCGGATCATGACGCATAATCCTCACTGTCCCCTCGCCGCACGGATAAACACCATCCGCAGCCCCTTCCGGAATACCCAGCAGAGAAAACAAATGATCTGACGGAGCGCGATAAGAATTATCCCCCGTATTCCACCACTCCGAAACAGACTGGAACGGGTCCTCATCACGGCCACTGTACACCAGCGTACCGCCATCACGAACCCACTGCGCCAGATATTCATGCGCCTCGGGCTCCAGAGGCTTCATGTTCGCATAACTCATCAGCAGAATCCGTGTGGAAGAAAGAGTCTGAGGATACTGCAGATTCTCTATATGAGCTATCTGCACGGGAACCCCCCGCTTGAGAAAAGGAAAGGCCAGACCGAAGAAATCGGAAAACTGCGGGTCATCATACCCCTCGTGGACAGGGAAACGCTGGAACATCATGGAATTGGCCATCAGCACACTGATACCCTGCGACCCTGAAAGAACATTGTCCGACAGAGGCATGGTATTGAGAGTATTGATCATTACCTGCATTCTGGTGGCGAAATCACGGGGAACAGGCTGCAGAACCGTATCCGCAGGATGCATCCTGTACTTCCCTTTATAAATCCTCTCCGGCCAAGGCATAACCTCATAATCCGCTATGTCGGGATAAAGCAGCTGTGCCGTGAACGTCGCCTCATAATTACGCTTATAGTCATCCCAGTCCCGAACGGCATCCTCTATGGGATCGGTAAGGAAATACATCTTCCGACCGGTAGGGGCAGTCATCGATTTCATACACCCGTACTCCAGATATGCCGTCTCGAAAACACGCTCTCCCCGCACACCGTCATAATAATTCTGAACACGCGACGTACCGGTCCATACCTGGGCGATATAACCGTCCACACAGGGGAGAGATGCCAGACTCGCCTCAGGACTGACTATCTGCCACATCGAATAATTCACCAGAGAATGGGTAGGCACGTAACACTTCACATCCAGCCCCTTCGAGGCGCCATATTCCTTCGCGAAAGAGAATACGGCCTCCAACGCCCTGTAATAAAGGTGATACTTCAGCTTACCTGACATATATGTATACTGAGGAGACTCATGCTGCGGATGCCACTCTTCCCCGTAATACTCCTTCCACTCCCTCTTGAACGACTCGCTGTATCCCCCGTCAGCCCAGAATTCCGGCTCCTCCATAAAAATCTCAGTTATGCCGGCATCGATGACCGGCTTGATCACCTTCTCTTTATAATACTCGATAAAACCAAGCGAAGGAACCAGATAAGGAGTGGTCCTGCCGTGCCAGATGGTATCCCCGGCAGCCCTCACCTGACCCTCGTCCAGATGATTCTCACCATCCCATCCGCCATAGAAATAATCCTGAAAACCACCCCAGGCGATACCGGCCATAAACTGCACATAATAACCGTGAGACCTCCAGGTCTCCACCCTCTGTTCGAGAGCGGTACCTCGGACAGAGTCACCCCCCGCGCCGTACACCAGCACCGCATCGGTATGATTATCCACCTCAGCACTCCATGGGGCACCTGTCTGGAATGTGGTTTTCACTCCGTCACCGGATGATACGGGCTGCACACCGCCCGCGCCTGCACAAGCGAAAAAGGCAGGCAGGAAAAAATAAACGAAATATCTTTTCACGACCTCAGACTTTCAGGAAAACGTTCTTCTTATAAAGGAAATACAGCATCAGCCATTCGACAGCCAGAACTCCCGCATACATGATAAGCGAATACCAGGGAGTTCCTTCGAAAAATCCGGCCGCACCCCCGAGGAAGAATTCAGCTATCTTCCAGAAAGGGATTATGGCGGTGGCCATATAGATGGTGATGGAATTCATGCCGATTACCCTGAAAGGGAAAGTCCATTTCCTCCATCCGCGGACATCTATCAGATAATAGAAAATCGAGAACCAGAACAGGGAATATGATGCTGCGGCACATACGAAAGAACTGGTCCAAAGGGCCTTGTTCACAGGGAACAGAGGATTCCATACGATGGCTGTCATACATAGCGCCAATGAGGCGAGGAACATATACAGGGACTTCTTCCCGCCGGAAACCTTCTCCTGGGGAAGACGGATGAATTTACCGGTAAGCATACCCAGCAGTGCCGTAACGATGGCGGGAAGAGTGCTCAGCAGCCCTTCAGGATCGAAGGTCCCTCTATGGAGACGGCCGGGAGTAATGGCCGTATCGATGACTCCCACCAGATTATGTTCGAACGAGAAAGGATCCGCCACATCAGGTATCAGCCAGAGTATCAGCCAGTATCCCACCAATATCACGACAGAGGCGACAACCAGCCAAACGGTTTTCATATTCATATAGAGCACGGCAGCCAAAGCCCAGGCCAGACCGATACGTCCCAGAACGCTGCATACCCTCACATCGTGCAGTCGGAACGCTCCGTTATAAATCATTCCGAGAAGTATCAGGAAGAGGGCACGTCTGAAGATTTTCATATAAATGGCACCACGGCTCATCCCCCGGGCGGTCTGCGCCGAGAAGGAGAAAGGAAAGGTAATGCCGGCGATAAACAGGAACAGCGGAAATATGGTGTCATACACCTTGAAACCGTCCCATTCGGCATGGTGCATCTGGCCGGAAAGCCATCCCATCACCGCACTGTCGGGGAAAAAGGCGCAGAGGGCGATGATAATCCCCTGAAGCCCCGTAATCAACAACATATCACACCCGCGGAGGGTGTCAACAGAATAAAGTCTTTGTGAATTGGCCATCGTTATGATTATTTTTGTGTAAAGTTACTTCATAATCCCGTACTTTCTAAAAATAACTTGATAAGAAACTGTTTTTGAAGACGAAGTCCGCAGGTGGCGAGCGACTGATGAAAAAGAAATATGGAAACAACAGACACATACCGGTCAGCAGGCGGACCACAATCCTGACCGAGTAATGACAAAATGTCCGCAAATGTCGCATAAATCCTTATATATCAGATAATTATATGCCATATTGTCACATACTCCCCATTGGTACACCTTTCGCGATATGTGGAGACGTAACGCTGAAATGAACAGCGGAAACAAAACGGAAAACGAACAACTGATTTATAGGAGATTAAAACTATGGCTATCGTAAGAAGAATGAACCAGAACTGGCTTCCCGACGTTTGGAACCACTTTTTTGATGATGATTTCGGCTTCGGCCGCATGACCGCCGCCCCCACACCCGCCATCAACGTAATAGAAGGCGAGAAAGCATATAAGGTAGAGATGGCCGCCCCCGGCATGACCAAAGAGGATCTCAAGATACGCATCAACGAAGATGACCAGCTCGTCATCTCGATGGACAAGAAGAACGAGCAGAAGGAGGAGAAGAAAAACGAGAGATACCTCAGACGCGAATTCACCTACTCCCACTTCCAGCAGGCCTTCACGCTGCCCGACGAAGTGGACAAGGAACGCATCGGTGCGAATATGGAAAACGGTGTGCTGACCATCACCCTGCCCAAATATGAGACCGTCCCCGAAGTGAAAAAAGAGAGGATGATAGAAATCAAATAACGCTTCCCCGCAGTGATGTACATCTTCAACCCCGAGCACGATATCTGTCTGGCGAACGGCGACCCCAACTTCGTCCCGCCCCGGTCGGCTCTGGAATTCGGAGAAGAGTGCACCGGACTGCCCCGCTGGGTAGCGGAAGCGGAAAGACTGAGGCAGAGTCCTCCTGGGACAGATGCCTCTGAAAAGGAGTTCCACCTCCGGGAGATAATCCCCTGGGGGTGGAATCCTGTTATCAAACGCCGCCTGCAGAAAGCGGGAGTCCCCGACGATATCCTCCCCGCGGCTGCGGAACTGGAAGCCATCCGCACCCTCTCCCACAGGAGAAACGCCATTGACGCGAAGGAATTCATCAAACGGGAGATCGGTTCCGGAATGCTTACCGGAACAGCGATGGAAATGACCTCCTGCGAAGAGGCGGCCGCAGCCATAGAGACCCTCTCCAGCACCGTCCTGAAAGCCCCCTGGTCCGGGAGCGGAAAAGGGCTCCGCTGGGTCCGTCGGGGAGAATTCCACCCCAGCGACCGAGGATGGTGCGAGAGGACCATTGCCCGTCAGGGCAGCATCATCACAGAAAAGAGAGAACGGGTGGTACAGGATTTCGCGATGCTCTTCCGCATCACCCGGCAGAATGTGCAGTTCGCCGGTTACTCCCTGTTCTTCAGTGAGAACGGAATGTACCGGGCGAACCTCCTCGCATCCGATAACAATATTGTTTCGCGCTTGGCGCAATATGTCCCGGCGCAGATTCTCCGGGACGTTCGCATCTCCCTCACACGCTTTCTGACAGAACGGTTCGCAGGGAAATACGACGGCTTCGTGGGAGCCGACATGTTCATCTGCGAAGGAGAGAAAGCGGGGGAATACCTGCTGAACCCCTGTGTGGAACTGAACGTCAGGATGACGATGGGGCTGCTCGCCAGAGCGATATACGACCTGAACGCGACAGTCCCGGAACGTTTCGCCCAAGTATTGGAAGAATGCAGCGGGTGCACGGCCGATTCCACCCGGACCGGTGCTGACCGAACCGACCTGAAGAAAGGGGAACATCATCTGAAAACCGTCTATTTCCCGCGCAGGGGAGATTTGGCCGCATATATACGTCAGACAGGAGCGGTCCCTGTACACAGAGTCACTGAAGAAAGCCGTTACGGGGTGGTCATCATTCTCTGAACTGTCCGGATACCGTTCGCGGCACACAGACGAATTCATGACTTCAAAAGTCCCGATTCTTGAAAAAATCGGCTATCTTCACATTTCACAAACATACCCTTATTCTGACAAGTAATCTTCGGATGAAAAGACTATTGCTCATTCTGTTCTGTCTGACAGCCGTCACACTTCAGGCAGAGGACAGGAAAATAAAGGTGGCCTGCATAGGCGACAGCGTGACATACGGCTACGGAATAGAGGACAGGGAAGAGAATTCCTTCCCGTCACAGCTGCAGCGGATGCTTGGGGACGGTTACGATGTCCGCAATTTCGGGTTCTCGGGAGCCACTCTGATAAACAGGGCATTCCGCCCATATACGCGGCAGCAGGTCTATAAGGATGCACTGGAGTTCGCTGCCGATTATGTAGTCATCCATCTGGGACTGAACGATACGGATCCCCGTTCCTGGCCGAACTACAGGGATGACTTCATCACCGATTATCTGTCGCTGACAGAGGATTTCCGCAGAGCCAATCCCGAAGTGAAGATATGGATATGCCGGATGACTCCCATCTTCCACGGCCATCCCCGCTTCAAATCGGGCACAAGGGACTGGTTCCGTATGGAGCAGGAGTACATCGGGAAGGTGGCCGCAGCTGCGGGTACCGGTCTGATCGACCTGCATACCCCGCTGTATGACCGCCCGGATCTGTTCTCCGACTCCCTCCATCCCGACAGGGAAGGGGCAGGCATCATAGCCGGGACAGTCTACAGCGCCCTGACGGGAGACTTCGGAGGTCTGAAGATGCCTGTCATCTATACCGACGGGATGGTCCTGCAGCGGGACCGTGACATCTCCATCACCGGTACCGCCGATGCCGGGGAGACAGTCCAAGTGACGCTTTCGCGGGAGATTCAGAATCCGTCCGGCACAAAGGGGAGAAAGAAGACAGTCACCGAAACGGCAGCCGTGTTGA
>DCIQ01000084.1:7447-14164 GCA_002317435.1 Bacteroidales bacterium UBA1722
CCATCGCCGGCCCTGACGGCAGATGGAACGTCGTCATCCCCTCCACCCCTGCCGGCACCGGATATATTCTTACCGTCTCCGCCCCCTCCCGCACCCTTACATACCGTGATGTCGCTTTCGGAGAAGTATGGCTCTGTTCCGGCCAGTCGAATATGGCCTTCCGCACTGACGAATTGTGTTCCGAAGAGCATAAGTCACTGGCAGACTATGCGGATACCCACCCGCAGATACGGCTTTTCGACATGAAGTGCATCAGGAATACCGGTGACGAAATCTGGGATTCGACCGCATACGCTCCCTTGAACCGTCTTGAATATTTCGGACAGACAGAATGGAAAGAGTGCGACCGGGCCGCCGCAGAGAGATTCTCTGCCATAGGCTTCGCCTTCGGCCGATATCTCGCAGACTCCCTCCAGGTCCCGATAGGTCTGATTCTGAATGCAGTCGGCGGCTCCCCTGCCGAGTCCTGGATAAGCCGCAGCACTCTGGAAAACGAATTCCCGGATATCCTTACCACCTGGGAGAAGAACGATTTCGTAATGCCGTGGGTCCGCCGGAGGGCGGCACAGAATATCGAAAACGCCCCAAATCCCCTGCAGAGACACCCCTACCACCCCTGCTATCTTTTCGAATCGGGGATTGCGCCTCTGGCGGGATATCCTCTGCGCGGGGTGTTGTGGTATCAGGGCGAGTCCAACGCACACAATATCGAAGTGCACGAAAGGCTCTTCCGTCTTCTGGTCAGCGACTGGCGCAGATGGTGGGGAGATGACACCCTCCCCTTCTGTTTCGTTCAGCTCTCGTCCATCGGACGTCCTTCGTGGCCCTGGTTCAGGGACAGTCAGAGACGTCTCGCAGACGGGATACCGTTCTGCCACATGGCAGTCAGCAGCGACCTCGGCCATCCGACCAATGTCCATCCGACACATAAAACGGCCGTCGCGGAAAGACTCGGCCGTCAGGCACTCCATAATGTTTACGGATTCTCATCACTCACCCCTTCCGGCCCCGTACCCGTTTCCGCAGTAAGTGACCGCGGCAGCATGACAGTCACATTCGAATGGGGTGACGGCCTCCACGGAAAGGTTCAGGAGAGTGCTCCCGACGGCAGTATCCTCACCTTCGAGCTCGCCGGGGAGGATGAGCAGTTCCGGCCCGCATCATACAGCATAAACGGCCCGCAGATAACTCTCCGGAGCCCATCAGTCCCGAATCCCCGCTACGTCCGCTACGGCTGGCAGCCCTATACTGAAGCCAACCTCGTGAACTCGGCGGGCCTCCCCGCCTCCACCTTCAGACTCGAAGCCACCGGCCTGAACTGCCCCGACTTCCCCGGCGGAGGAGGCATAGGTGTATCGGGCCATTTCGCAGGAATCACCGGCGGACGGCTGACAGTGGCGGGAGGGTGCAACTTCCCCGGTGTTCCGGCCTCCGCCGGCGGTGCCAAAGTATTCTATCCGGAGATCTGGACCTGCATCCCGGGGACTGAAGGATGGAAAATGTCAGGAATACTCCCCACACCGACAGCCTACGGGGCAGCGGTAAACATCGGAGAAGACATCATCTGTCTCGGGGGCTCAGGCGGACCGCAGGTGACGGTGCTCCGGTGGGACAGCGGATCCGATACCCTCCCGGTCCACACCCTGCCCCCCCTCCCCTTCCGGGCGGATAATTTCGCGGCCTGCGCAGATGCTGACAACAGGGAGATTTATATTGCCGGAGGCAATATGAACGGCATGCCGTCGAACCGCCTGTTCCGGGGCCGGTATCTGGGAGACCGCATCGAATGGACAGAACTCCCCTCCTTTCCGGGACCGGCGAGAGTGCAGCCGGTGATGGCCTTCGCCGGGGACAGGATTATTCTGGCCGGCGGGTTCCGATATGCGGCGGGAGATGGCGAGCCGCAGATACCCGGTGAAGTTCTATGTTACGACATCGCCAATGGCATCTGGAAGGTCGAGACGGCTGTTCCGGACCCGTCACACACCTTCTCCGGAGGATGCTGTGCAGCTTATGGGGATTATCTGCTCTTTTTCGGAGGAGTCCGAAAAGACATTTTCTCGGAGGCGCTCAAAGCCCCGGCTCCGGACTATATGCTCCACGAACCGGCCTGGTACGGATTCGGAGATGTCCTCTATGCCTACGATACCGGAGCACGGAAGTGGCTTCCTGTTGAGAGGGGCGAACGGTTCGCCCGGGCAGGAGCAGCGGCGGCGGTCACGGACGGCGGGACGCTGTTTACTGTATGCGGAGAACTGAAACCGGGCATCCGCACGGCGGCCGTCGGAGTCACATCCCTGTCAGGGCTGCTGTCTGCCGGAGCAGACGGCAGACTTCACTCACTCAAGAGCACCTCAAGTTCCTGCTGGGTAAAGAGGTGGTCATCAGAGAAAATGGCAGAGATGATACCATTCCGGACGAATACGGAATAGGGGATGCCGGAATCGGAGAAAAGGGAATAGATTTTCCTGTCTTTCTGTGCGCTGTAGCGCAATGTGAATCCGCTGTCCTCCCAGAAGGCGGCGACCTCACCTTTCTCCTGGGTACGGCTGACGGCCACTATGAGCTTCTCCGGATGATTCTTGTGGAACTCATCTATTATAGGGAGTTCCCTGCGGCAGTCAGGACATATGGTATGGAAAAAGACTATCATCCCCACGGTCGCCTCCGATATCTCCCGGGAGGTCAGAATCGAACCGTCTTCCATGGTCAGCGTGAACTCCGGGAGCGGATCTCCGACTACGGGAAGAGGACGATCCGTATCCTTGGAACATCCACAGAAAAGAAGCGCTGAAAGCAACAGAACGGAAACAGTCTTATGGGCCATAATCATATTATTTAATCGCGAAGATATTCGATTTTTGCCTATATTTGAAATCCAATCATGAGATTAAGACAATATTACATTCAATATCAACCATTATGGCAGAAAACAGATTGATCGGGTCATATCCCGTCATCGGTATCCGTCCCGTTATCGACGGACGTCGCGGAGCCCTGAAGGTTCGCGAATCACTTGAGGACCAGACTATGAATATGGCCAAATCGGCCGCCAAACTATTTCAGGACAATATTTTCTACTCTGACGGCGAACCCGTGAAAGTAGTTGTCGCAGACACCACCATCGGACGCGTCGGAGAGAGCGCTGCATGTGCCGAAAAATTCAAAAGGGAAGGCGTGGACATCACACTCACGGTCACTCCCTGCTGGTGCTATGGCTCCGAGACTATGGACCTGGACCCTATGACCATCAAGGGTGTCTGGGGATTCAACGGGACAGAGCGCCCCGGTGCCGTATATCTGGCATCCGTGCTGGCCACACACGCCCAGAAGGGACGTCCCGCGTTCGGAATCTACGGCCGCGACGTTCAGGAAGCGGACTGCACCGAAATCCCTGAAGACGTAAAGGAGAAGCTCCTCCGTTTCGGCCGGGCAGCAGTGGCAGCCGCATCCATGAGAGGAAAATCATACCTCCAGATAGGTTCCATCTGTATGGGTATCGGCGGTTCCATAATAGACTCCGCCTTCATAGAAGAATATCTCGGAATGCGCGTAGAATCTGTCGATGAAGTGGAGATAATCCGCAGAATGACCGAAAACATCTATGATAAGGCAGAATTCGACAAGGCTCTGGCCTGGACGAAGAAATACTGCCGGGAAGGATGGGACAAGAATCCCGACTTCATCAAGAAATCCCCCGAACAGAAAGAAAAAGACTGGGAATTCGTGGTCAAGATGATGGTCATCATAAAAGACCTGATGTGCGGAAACAAGAACCTCCCCGCAGGGTGCGAAGAAGAGATGGTGGGACATAACGCCATCGCCGCAGGATTCCAGGGACAGCGCCAGTGGACAGACTTCTATCCTAACGCTGACTATTCCGAGGCGCTCCTGAACAGTTCATTCGACTGGAACGGGTCCCGCGAGCCATACATCCTCGCCACTGAAAACGACGTACTGAACGGTCTGGGGATGCTCTTCATGAAACTCCTCACCGGACGTGCCCAGATATTCGCCGATGTCCGCACATATTGGAGTCCCGAAGCGGTGAAGAAGGCCACCGGATACGAACTCCGGGGCGTCGCCAAGGAATCCGACGGGTTCCTGCACCTGATCAACTCGGGCGCAGCCTGTCTGGACGCCTGCGGAGAATGTAAGGATGAAAATGGAAAAGGCATTATGAAGCAGTGGTGGAAAGTCACCGAAGAAGACCGGAAGAAGATGCTCGATGCCACTGAGTGGTGTGCCGCCGACAACGGTTACTTCCGCGGCGGCGGATACTCTTCCCGCTACCTCACCCGTGCCGAAATGCCTGTAACCATGATCCGTCTGAATCTCGTAAAAGGACTCGGTCCGATGCTGCAGATAGCCGAAGGCTGGACCGTGAATCTCCCCGACGAAATATCCGACAAACTCTGGAAACGCACGGACTATACCTGGCCCTGCACCTGGTTCGCCCCGCGTCTCACCGGAAAGGGAGCGTTCAAGAGTGCCTACGACGTAATGAATTGCTGGGGAGCAAATCACGGAGCCATCAGCTACGGCCATATAGGTGCCGACCTGATTACTCTCTGCTCTATCCTCCGCATCCCCGTGGCCATGCACAACGTACCCGAAGAGGACATCTTCCGTCCGGCAGCGTGGAATGCATTCGGTATGGACAAGGAAGGACAGGACTACCGTGCCTGTGCCGCTTTCGGACCAATGTACAAATAGGCTATGGAGAAGCAGCACTCAGCACCCTCCAGACTCGTGGAGCGCAGATATCTGGTTACCTTCATTCTGATAACCACTCTCTTCGCGCTCTGGGGCTTCGCCAATGATATCACGAACCCGATGGTGGCCGCATTCAAGACCACTCTCGAAATTTCCAATTTCAAGGCCGCTTTCGTACAGTTCGCATTCTACGGCGGATATGCCACCATGGCCATCCCCGCCGCCTTCTTTATCCGCAGATTCAGTTACAAGAGCGGCATCCTGCTCGGTCTCGCCCTCTATGCGACGGGGGCGTTCATGTTCATCCCCGCCGCAGGTGCCGAGAATTTCCTGCTCTTCTGCATATCACTTTATGTCCTCACATTCGGTCTGGCATTTCTTGAGACCACAGCCAACCCATACATCCTCTCCCTGGGCTCCCCCGAAACAGCCACCCGCCGTCTGAACCTCTCCCAGGCTTTCAACCCTATCGGTTCGCTTACCGGTATGATAATAGCCAGCCAGGTGGTCCTCGCGAACCTCTACAGTAATGCCGATGCCGTCAGCAGCACCTATGGAGTAAGTGATTTCAGCCAGCTGGATGCCGCCACCAAAGCAGTCATCCGCACCCACGACCTCGAAACCATACGTAACCCCTATGTCGCCATCGGTGTGGTGGTCCTGCTGATGCTGGTGGTTCTGGCCATCTTCGTAAAGAAAGAGAATGCCTCCGGAGAACAGACTCGGCAGCCCGATGCCAAATCATCCCTCAGACGTCTGTGGCAGAATAAAATCTACCGCGAAGGAGTAATCACACAGATGTTCTATGTAGCGGCACAGATAATGTGCTGGACTTTCATAATCCAGTATGCCGGACGTCTGGGTATAGAGAAGAACATCGCCCAATGGTGGAACATCGCCGCCATGGCCCTGTTCCTCTGCGGACGTTTCATAGGAACATTCCTGATGAAATATATCAACTCCAGACGGCTGATGATGGTCTTTGCCATCTGCGCCGCGGTGATGACAGCAGGAGCCATCCTGATCGACGGTCGCGCAGGACTATGCTGCCTGATAGCGGTATCCCTATTCATGAGTATAATGTTCCCGACCATCTACGGTATCGCACTTGAAGATGTCCGTCAGGACTCCACTTTGGGAGCCGCTTTCCTGGTGATGGCCATCGTGGGCGGAGCGATCATGCCACCGCTTCAGGGAGCCATAATAGACCTCGACGAGACTGCTCCGGGAATGTTCGGAGCGGTATCGGCCACCAATTTTTCATTCATACTTCCTCTTATCTGCTTCCTGGTGGTAGGTATCTACGGATATCGTACCCTGAAGGCTCAGAGAAGATGAGGTTATTCAGGAAAGTTCGAAGTCAGTCCCTATGTAATTCTCAAGGGACTGGCATACGGCGACTGAAAATTTCTGCGCATAGGATACTATACGGTCCCACTGTCTGGAGTCGAGTCCGTTCAAATCACCCCGGCGGACTCCCTCACGGAGAAGACCGTATATTATCCCTGCGTTGAAATTGTCCCCCGCACCGACTGTGCTGACAGTGCGGATTCGTGGAACCGGATACCTGAGGGTCATCTCGGGAGTCCTGACTATAGTCTCCCCCGCCCCGGCCGTGAAAATGAAATGTCCGGTATGCCGTGATATCTTCTCCTCATAGATGGTTCCTGCATCGCTAAGGCCGTACAAAGCCCCGAAATCATCCATGGATCCGCGCACTATATCAGCGAACCCATAATTCTCGATAACGGTATTCTGCAGGTATTCCGCTTCGTATGTATGGGATTTGCGGAAATTCACGTCATAATAAATCAGGGAACCTGCCTGTAAGGCCGATTCGATAAAGAGTTTCATCCTGTCCCGCAACACCGGATTCAACGCATAGAAGGAACCGAAAACGACTATGTCATCCGGTCCCGGCTGAGGGAAATCCCCTTGCAGCCCCTTCAGTGAATAGTCCTTGAAAAAAGTATAGTCGGCATCGTTGTTCTCGTCCAGAAA
>DCIQ01000084.1:14283-16804 GCA_002317435.1 Bacteroidales bacterium UBA1722
CCGATGTCACTTATGAAGAGGACTTGATAATCATCCCCATATTTCTTCATACGTCCCAGAGTGACCAACCCGTTGAAGACACTTCCTCCCGGAGTGGACCCCGCAGCCTGTTCATTCTTGAAAATAATATCCAGAATAGTCTCGCCGATACCTATCACCTTTCTCATAGCCATAAGTAATCCTTTAAAATATTATGGCTAAAGTACAAAAAAAAATCCCACATAGAGAGGGATTTATAAATCACCTATGGGAAACCGACACGCGAATACAGGAATCCGCTTACAGTTCTACATCATACGACCCCGACAACCAGTTGTTTACCGTTACGCTGAATTTAATTTCCGAAGCATTGTTCGAAAGTACGCACTGATATATATTACTGTGTCCCATAACAGGATATAGCGAAGCAGGGGTCACCGCCGTCGCTTCAATGTCCTGAATCAGCAGACCGCTCTGATAGATTTCGTAGTGGACTATCAAAGTCATCTCCGTAGGAAATACCGTTACAGAAGTGCCGACGGTCGTGAAATCGGTACCATTCGAGACGATTTGTCCGTTTACATTGTCGTATATATCGATAGTCTTGGTCGAGGAGAAACCGGACCAGGAGATAAAATCAAAATTGGCACTTCCGCTGGTAACGACCTGCACTTTCTTGACCTTATATGTCAGGCCGGCACCGAACTCTCCCTTACACTTTATGGTAATCAGGGATAACGAGTGATTGAAAGAGATATTGGCGACAGTCTGATTGGGCACTCTGGTTCTTGCAGTTATAAGATCCGTCCTGCCGTCCGCCGCGAACGTGATGAAAGGAGAGGCGGGATTATCGGTATTGATGGCGATACTCCTGGGACATACGGAATAAAAATCCATCGAGCCATAAAGAGGCCAATACTTGATTACGTCAAGTTTATATTTTTTCTGATATAAATTGTATGATACGGTCCCGTTCAAATATTCGGCATCCCCTCCCCATATACCGGCCACCCTGAACCCATTGCTCTTCAAAGTATTGGTATCTGACTGCGCCACCGAAACGACAGACTTGGTCTCGGTGACTGACACCGAAGCGGTAGAGAATTGTATCTCACTTCCGGACAGAGAAACCCCATTACCACCGGGCTTCTCTTTGGAACATGCCACCAGCGACAGCAGAACGACTACAACCGTATAAACGATTCCCCTCATGACTTGCCTACAAATCCATATCGTGGATTACATTACCGCCCCAGTCCGTAACAGAGACCTCTCCTATACTGATTTGAGACAGATTACAATTGACCTGATAGGTATATTTGCTGCCGTCAAGCCACTTATGTGTGGCAAACTGTTCTATGTATCTGTAAGGAGCCGCAGGTCCAGTACTCATGTGTACGAAGAACGAGATATTCCCACGATCCTGACAGGGAAGCAGGATATCAAAAACCTTGGGAGTCGTGCTGAGAGTACGCTCCTCCTCGGATCCCGGAAGGGGAACACAGATATCTTTCGAATGGAATTTCTTAATATTCCATTCACAACGCAGTTCACCGGTTACCGGATCCACACTGCCGCCTATTTCCAACTTTCCTCCACTGTAGGCATCTTCGATCACTATGGAGTCCAGAACGACATGCTGATTGACATTACACGTCAACTCAAAACAGAGCCACGCCTGAGAGTGCTTGAAAGCCATCGGGATAGAACCGGAAGTCACAGTCAGGCCGGAGACGGAAGAATATAGAATCTCCGTATCGTGACATAAATCGTCATCAACCACCAGAGCTGCTCCCTTGGAACAATTCTGGATATTCCATGCGATATTATCCTCGAAATCTATGGCATCGGGGTGCACGGCTATGGTCAGAAAATCGAGAGAAGCGCCCAAAGGCCAGTAGAGAGATCCTTCCGGTTCCCAATACGTATTACCATCGGCCTTGACGAATTTTCTGCTCTTGAAGTAGTCTCCCGGTTCCAATATGCCTTCGGTCTGGTTTACATAAGCAGACGCCCAGATGACATAATCATCCGGAAGTGTCGTACCGCTTATCGCATGGGTCGCCTTCGTAGTCACGCAAGCCGGCTTGATCGATATCGGCACCCGTTCATCGTTTACATCAGCACCCCCATCCCTGTTACAGCAGACCGTCTGCATAGCAACCAGAATTATCACCAGAGGCAATGTGTAGCGTTTTGAAATGTGCATTTTTATATTCCTTTTAGTTTGGTAACTCCGCCGGGAGTCGAACCCGACGGAGTTTTTTTTATTAATTAATCTTAACGACTATCTCAAATCATTCGGTTCAAAATTAGTAACCGTGCCTTCTGCGAATTCAACAACAGAAGGAGTAACAGTGATTTCACTGATGGTGCAGTTGATCTCATATACATATTTCTTACCCATCTCCCAGTTAACTGTAGAAGTCTTTGTAAGGTCATAACGGTATGTGAGTTCTACGTCAGGCTGACCGGCGAGGACATAAGTCATAACGAAAGATGTCTGTTCCTGTTCAGGAAGGAGCATATCCATATACTGAAC
>DCIQ01000169.1 GCA_002317435.1 Bacteroidales bacterium UBA1722
ATTTGTATATCCTTCCGTTGTGTGCGATTTTGAATATCGTGACGGTGATGATTCTGTTTTCCGTCTGTCGCGTGATATTTTTCGTAGAGAACATCAGTGCCTTTTCGGAACTGTCGGAAGAGGGGTTATGGAATATTTTTACGGCAGGGCTGATATTTGACGTCTCCGCTGTCCTGTATACTAATCTCCTCTACGTCGCCATGGCTCTCCTGCCCCTTCCCTGGAAAGACAGAAAGTGGTACCGGAGCACGCTGAAGGGCATTTTCACGGTGACCAATATCCTGGCATTGTTCGCGAACATCGCGGATACCGTCTATTATCCTTTCGCCAACCGGAGAACCACGTTCTCTTTCTTCAAGGAGTTCGGCGGAGAGGATAATCTCGGTGAGATATTTTGGGCAGAAGTGGCCAATCACTGGTATCTGGCGGTGATATGTGTCGCTATGGGACTGTTCGTGTATTTCTGCTATCTGGCTCCCGAATCGAAAATATGGGGGAGCAAGTCGCGGAAGGGGATGAGAGGTGCGCCTGTAACCGATACCGTATATTGTCTCACCCATCTGCTGATTCTGGCGGTGCTGGCCTATCCCATAGTGGGAGGATTGAGGGGCGGGTTCGGCAGACAGGTCCGTCCCATCACCATAAGTAATGCCAACAGGTATGTGAATCGTCCTGCGGAGGCAGCCATAGTGCTGAACACCCCTTTTTCGATTTATCAGACCATAGGTGTGGAGTCGTTTCCCGTTCCCGATTATTTCAGCGGGGAGGAGAGGGAAGAGATGACGGAGATCTACACTCCGGTTCACAGGCCTTCATCGCCTGATGGAGATATGTTCAAACCTCTGAATGTGGTCGTTCTTATAATGGAAAGTTTCGGAAGAGAATACAGCGGGTATCTTAATGGGGATATACCGGGGTACTCCGGGTATATGCCGTTTCTGGATTCTCTTATGAGAGAGGGGCTGACGTATAAATATTCATTTTCGAACGGACATAAGAGCATCGACGGGATGCCTTCGGTCCTGTCCGGGATACCGATGTTCGTGGAGCCTTTCTTCCTTACATCCTATTCGATGAATGATGTTACAAGCATCGGAGGGGAACTGGTCGGGAAGGGATATTATACCGCTTTCTTCCATGGAGCCAAGAACGGGTCCATGGGCTTCGAAGCGTATGCGCGGGCCTGCGGTTATCGTGATTATTTCGGAAGGACGGAGTATGAGCAGTGGCTGGGACACGATGATGATGAGGATTATGACGGTTTCTGGGGAATTTGGGATGAACAGTTTCTGCAGTTCTTCGCCGATAAGATGAGTTCTTTCAGCGAACCGTTCTGTACAGGTCTTTTTTCAGTCTCTTCTCATCATCCGTTCCGGATTCCGGACAAGTACGCCGGGAAGTTCCCGGAAGGGAACGAGCCTATACATAAATGCATAGGATATTCGGACTATGCGCTCCGCAGGTTCTTCGAGACGGCGTCCCGTACGTCTTGGTATGACCATACGCTTTTCGTGATTACCGGTGATCATACGAATCAGACATATCTGCCGGAATATAAGAATGATGCGGGACAGTTTGCAGTTCCTGTCGTATTCTACTGTCCCGGGGCTGTTCCTGCCGATACTTCTTCCTGTGAGGCCGATGCAGGGTGTCCGGGACTCCTGCATGGATTTGTGACCGATGCCGTCGCCCAGCAGGCGGACATAATGCCCACCGTGTTAGGCTATCTGGGATATGACCGGCCGTTCGTCTCTTTCGGCTGTGACCTGCTGAATACTTCAGCCGGAGAGACCTATGCCGCCAATTACAATAATGGAATATACCAGTTCTTCAAGGGAGATTATATGCTGCAGTTCGACGGTTCCAGGAGTGTGGCTCTTTATGAATTCAGAAAAGACGTTTTCCTGAAACATAATCTTCTCGGGCAGCATGAGGAGGTTCGGGAAGAGATGGAAAAAGAAATCCGTTCCATTATACAGCAGTATATGGAACGGATGAATCAGAACGGCCTTGTGCTCCGCTAATTCTTCTTCGGCCGGTTCGCGTAGGCTGTCATGTCCAGCAGGCCGTGGCCCGAAAGGTTGAAGAGAATTACTTTTTCTTCTCCGCTTTCCCGACATTTTACAGCTTCCCTGATGGCCGCCGCGATGGCGTGACAGGATTCCGGGGCGGGAATTATCCCTTCGCATCTGGAGAACATGATACCTGAATCGAACACCTCTTCCGGAGTTATGTCGGCGGGGCGGATTACACCTTCGTTGAGCAGTTCGCTCATTATGGCTCCGGCGCCGTGATATCTGAGCCCTCCGGCGTGGATGGGGGCGGGCTGGAAATCGTGTCCCAGGGTGTACATGGGTATCAGAGGGGTCATGCCGGAGGAGTCCCCGTAATCATAACGGAATTCACCTTTCGAGAGTTTCGGGCAGTTGGTGCTTTCTGCGGCGATGAAGTCGTAGTGGTGTGTCCCCTCTATCTGGTGTCTGTAGAACGGGAGGGATATTCCGCCGAAATTGGAACCTCCTCCGAATGCTCCGATTATTATATCGGGATGGTCATCGGCCAGTTCGAACTGTTTCTCGGCTTCAAGTCCTATGATGGTCTGATGGAGCATTACGAAATTCAGGACGCTTCCCAGGACATATTTGGTGTCGGGTCTGGTCAGGGCCGCTTCGCAGGCTTCGGAGATGGCCATCCCCAGAGAACCCGGAGTGTCGGGGAATTCTTCCAGGAATCGGCGTCCTGCTGCCGTGGTGTCGGAAGGGGACGGGGTCACTTTTCCTCCATAGGTCTCCATCACCTGTCTCCTGTATGGTTTCTGTGTGGCGCTGAGACGGACCATGAACACTTCGGCTTCCAGACCGAAATGCTGTGC
>DCIQ01000158.1:0-8068 GCA_002317435.1 Bacteroidales bacterium UBA1722
CTCCCGGAATTCATAGCGGACTTCCGGAAGATGCTCGGGACATTGGGACTGGAGTGTGTATATTATGCCCACATAGGGACGGGCGAACTGCACCTGCGTCCCATCCTGAACCTGAAGGAACCGAAGGACAGGAAACTCTTCCATACCGTGGCGGAGCAGACGGCCCGCCTGGTAAAGAAACACCACGGTTCACTCAGCGGAGAGCACGGGGACGGACGCCTCCGCGGGGAGTTTATACCCATCATGTACGGAGACGAGATATATCAGATATTCAGGGACATAAAACACACTTGGGACCCGGAAGGGATATTCAATCCCGGGAAGATTACAGACACTCCCGTGATGAATGAGACGCTCCGCTACGAAGCGGGACAGGAGTATCCGGAGGTGAAAACATACTTCAACTTCGACGACGACAAGGGAATCTTCTGCTCCATAGAGCAGTGCAACGGCAGTGCCGACTGCCGACGCTCCTCCAAGTTCCCCGGAACCCTCTGCCCTTCCTACCGTGCCGGAAAGGAAGAAAGGTTCACCACCCGCGCCAGAGCCAACGTCCTCAGGACCATGCTGACACATCCCGACGACAGGTCCCGCCCGTTCGACTCCCCCGAGATCAAGGAGGTGCTCGACCGGTGCCTGAGCTGCAAGGGATGCCGCAGCGAATGTCCGTCGAACGTGGACATGACCCGGCTGAAAGCGGAGTTCCTGCAGCACTGGTATGATCTGCACGGCGTCCCGCTGCGCACCTGGTGCATCGCGCACATAAGCACGTTCCTGCGCATCGGTTCCATATTCCCGCACATCTATAACCTCTTCGCACACGGCGGATGGTCATCCTCCCTGCTGAAGAAGGTTCTCAGTTTCGCCCCGGCCAGGACCATCCCCCTGCTTGGTGACGACCCCGGCAGGAAATTCATCCGATGGGTCGGGAAGCACGGCAGAGCCTCCGGCGGAAGCGGCCGGAAAGTCTATTTCTTCGCCGACGAGTTCACCTCCTACACCGACACGGAAACGGGCAAGGACTTCGTCAGGCTCCTCACATCCCTGGGCTACGACGTGCTCATCCCCCGCCACTTCGAAAGCGGACGCGCCGCCATCTCGAAGGGACTTGTCCGGAAAGCGGCCTCTCTGGCCGTCAGGAACGTAAGGGCGCTGAAGGACATAATTTCAGAAGAGACCCCTCTGGTGGGACTGGAGCCTTCGGCCATCCTCTCCTTCCGGGACGAATACCCCGATCTGGTACCGCGGGAGATGAAGGGAGAGGCGCTCCTGCTGGCGAAGAACTGCCTCCTGTACGACGAATTCATCGTCCGGGAAGCCGATGCCGGGAGAATCGACGCCGCCCGGTTCAGAACTGCAGGAGATGATATTGCCTCCGGCAATAAAACAGAGCTCTTCCTCCACGGACACTGCCACCAGAAAGCGCTTGTCGGAACGGAAGCCTCCGCCCGGATGCTCTCCATCCCGGAATGCTACCACGTGAACGTAATCCCTTCGGGATGTTGCGGAATGGCGGGGTCTTTCGGGTACGAAAAAGAGCACTATGATTTCTCGATGGCCGTGGGCGAAGAGACACTGTTCCCCTCACTCAGGAAAACTGACAGGCACGCCATCGTCGCCGCACCGGGAACATCCTGCCGCACCCAGATTCTGGACGCCACGGGGATTCACGCCGTCCACCCGGTACAGGCATTGCTGAAAGCGCTGAAATAAAAATCAATCATCCTCCTCCTCATCCTCCTCATCGGCGGAATCCGCAATGAATCTCTCGGGACCGAACATCGAAAGGGCCCGCTGAGAGAGAGAGAGCAGGAAAGAGGTCCTGGCCGGACCGTATTCATCCCGGCGCTCGTTAAAGACAGTCTCAAGCGACTCCAGATAGAGGACCGGGAGAATCCTGTCCTCCCGCGCCTCCAGTTCCTTGGCATCGACGTCCATACCGGCGAGAGACGCGAAGAAATCGTCCTGATGGATTATCTTGCCCCCGTGATTCATATCCAGAAAGAAAAGCACTTTCCCGCCCTCCAATATGACGGGAATCAGCCCTCCCCTGAACACCATCGGATACACCTCTATACCTGCGTACCTGGACATCATGAAATAGACCAGAAGAATGCACATCAATGTCCCGCGGCGGGTACTCAGGACATCCGGTATCAGGAACGGGGCATTGCCGGAGCCGGCCGGGCTGTCTCCGCACCGGAATCCCAGACGATGAAAGAAAATATGGTTGAATATCTCCGTCTGCTCTACGGCGGTCTGCCGGTCGTTTATCTCCGAAGCGAACTCTCCGGCGAAGGAATTCACCCTGGAGACGAATTCCTCCTCATCTATGGAGGGATTCACTATTCTGGAGATTATCAGGAAAGCCTCGTCCAGGGAGGGGTAATCATCATCACATATCCTTTCCAGACGCCTGAAAGAGAATTCGCGGGACACGTATCTGAACCGCGAAGAGATCATCTTCCTCATCTTCGCGGCATCCGCTCCGGTCCCCCGGGAGATTTCCACGAGCCTCGCGGTATCGGACATAAGTTCCTTCAGGTCCGCCAGGACACCGTCGCCCCTCTCCAGAAGGCCTTCGGTCACAGCGGCCCGCACCGGAGCATCCTCATCCGGGAAAAGCCGCACTATGGATATGAGTTCCGAATCCACCATTGTGGCCACAAAAATATAAACTTTTTATAAAGATTTTTCAAGTTATCGGAGCGAAGCGACCCGGGGGGTCCGGGGGAACAGTCCCCCGGTCAGACACTCAAGTTAATATTATTTGGCCAAATAATATTAACTTCGCGGCCGACTATTAACGACTAAGACGATGATACAACGCATTCAGACATTATTTCTGCTCGTGGCGGCAGGACTGGTCCTCTCGATGGCATTCTGCAACATGTCCGCATCCCCCATCTCCACCCTCCCCGACGGGACTATGGAACAGAGCGTCCAGCGATATGTCGACGACCTGACAGCCATATCCCTGATACTGATGTCGTTCGCCCTGATAGTGGTCACCATCTTCGACTTCCGCAAACGCCTCCGCCAGATAAGGATGTGCAACATCTGCTCCCTTCTGCTGATCGGCTTCCAGATATTCCTCTGCATCAAGTTCTTCAACCGTCCAGAAGATCAGATATTCTCCCTTACCGCCGTATTCCCCATAGCCGCGGCCATCCTCTGCTTCATCGCCATGAGATACATCGCCCGCGACGAGGCCCTGGTCATGTCGGCTTCCAGACTCAGGGGGCCCAGGAAGAAATAAATCCTGACCTGTATCAGAACAGCTTCACCATCCCCGCAGTGATGGTGTTCAGTTCGATGATGTCGGCATAGATATCCTCCGCCAGTTCGTTTCCGGAGGTCTTGCTCCTCTTCTGCAGATTCTGTGCGAGTTTCGAATGGGCAGAAGCGAAGGATTTGAGGGCGGACACGCACTTCGTCCTCACCGAAGAAGAGACATCCAGCATCTGCGAATATGTCAGATATGCCCTGTCCCCCTCCAGACACAGCGCCATCCTCTGATCCGTGGCGCAGGCGGCATCCAGAAAGGCGCGGTAGTCATCCTCCAATGCCGTTTTCTCGTGGGCGATGAGACCTGTCATCTCATCGGATTTCAATATGTCGGTGAGGTCCGACACACAGGCCGAGACCAGAGTGTCCGCCTCGGTGACGAATTCCCTTATGGCTTTCGCCTGACGGCATTTCATTACGGATTCGGCCAGCAGGCCGGCATATCTCCCGGACAACTTGGCAAGTCCTTCCGTTATGTCATCTTCCAGCCATCCGGTATCGTTCAGGGCTATCAGCAGGGAATCGGTCTTCCTGCCGATTCCGCGGAACTCGACCCCGTACTGCTCCCATCTGTTGGTATTCGCCAGGCTCCTCAGAGCCCGGCAATAGGAATTCAGGACCTTGACGTACGACTCGGCTTTCCGAATCTGCGCGGACTCCTTCACGGAATAGTCATACAAGGACCTGACTTCCCTGAAATGGGCCTCGGGGGAAGACATGGTGGCGGCATAGAGGACTCCACGGCCCTCCCTCACCTGTGCCAGAGAGGTGAAAATCGCCGAAGGGCTTCTGGTCAGACTGTCCGAACTGACCGCCAGCGCGTTCACCATCTTTATCTGAGACTTCGTAAGGACAGAGCAGGAGGCTGCCGTAACCATACATGCCAGGAGGACAAACGACCATTTGGAGATTCCTTTCAGAACAGAGACAGCCATCCCGAGCACCGACTCTATGCGGTCCAGGGCTTTCGGAACCTTCCCCATCCGGGTGATTCTGGCCCGGAGTGCGCTGGAAGTGGTCTTCAGTTCCTTCACGGCCTGCTCCATATCCGTCACCACCTGCTTCTGCAGGGAGATGGTCGCCAGACGCTCGGCGTCCCGGAGGGCGGTGGCGGAAAGTTCCAGCACTTCCCTCTCCCCGGGGGTAAGCGAGGCATCCCTCCTCTTTATATCTATCTCCCTGACGGCATCCCTGATATCGTCGAGGTTCCGTTTCGTTACCGGTTCGTTCTTTTTCGCTGCCATAGCCATATAATCCGTTTAGTGAGTCTCAAATATAAATTGTCCGCCCGAATTGCCGGAGGCATAAATCATATCTTCTCCAGAAGAGCATCCTTCACTTCTATGGCTGATGCCATAAGAGTCGAACACTGTATCACCACGCGCTTGTTCCTATGTCCCTTCACCCTCATATAAATCCCCTGCACCCCATCGAATTCCCCGCCGATTATCCGGACCGGTGTCCCCTGTGCCAGGGATATCTCATCCGGAGTGAAGAACTGCACGTCCCGCTGCAGGGAGCGGCACACCTTCATGAAATCCTCCATCTGCCGCTCCGGGACCACTATCGGCACATTCTTCCCATCGACCGGCGTGGTCCGGTACTGGATATACTGCATTCCATCCTTCAGTTCCTTCATCATATCTCTGGTGCACTTCACGAAAAGCAGGTTATGCAGGACCGGCACCAGTTTCTTCTCCACCCTGCCTCCGCGTCCGGCCACCTTGTCATAATGTTTGGGCACGAACACTGAAATCCCCCTTGCAGACAGTTCCGCCTCCGCCCTGAGTTCCCTACGATAAGGGGCGCTCAAAGCGAACCAAACCTCCCTGTCCGAATCCACGTTCTCCATAACAATATAGGGGATAAGACACTCCGTATGCGAAGATAGTGAAATTATTCCTGTTCCTGAACACAGTACTTCTTGATGACCGTATAGGCATCGGGAATCCCCAGCTCTCCGGCTTTCGACAGGTCGATGCACCCTTTCTCCCGGTCTTTCAGGTATATCTGCACCAGCCCCCGGTTATAGTAGGCCTCCCCCATCCAGGGGTATTTCTCCAGAGCGGCGGTATAGGCCTGTATAGCCTGCGGCAATTCGTTCGACATACAGTATAGATTTCCCAGATTATAGTAGGTGAAGGGGAAATCCGGCATCAGGTCCGCCGCTTTCCGCATATCGGCGATGGCCGCCGAATAGTCATAGGTCTTCATGCTCTTGTCCCGCACACGGGTCCTGGCAGTCCCCGAATTATCCATCGAAAGGACCTGCACGTTCGATTCCATACTGGAGATGAAATCGATCATATCGGACTGGAGCACTCCCCTGTTCAGATAGTAGAACATCTTGCCGGGGTCCTTCTCCAACGCCTCCGTATAGCACGCGACAGCCGCATTGAACTGCTTGTCATCCGCTTCCAGTATGGCCTTCGCGAACAGAAGTTCCGATGTCCTCCCCTTCTTCAAGGCTTTGTCGATGGTCTCCATGGTCCTGGAGTCGAGCCGGCGGGCAGAACTCATCTCCTTGGAAGAAAGTTCCACCTTCATCGGCACCGATGCCATGAAACGTTCCATCCTGTCATTCTCATAATGATGATGCAGAATCATCGGTATCCTGGTATCGGAGTCCCCCGACACGGCGGTGAACCTGAACATGGGTTTCAGGCGGATATCGATGTTCCGGTACTGGAGGAGTTCTTCGTCATTGAAGTCCTTTCTGGCGAATTCGGCGTCAAGAGCCAGCAGGGAATTGTATTTCTTCGTGGTATCGGCGAAATCGGCCGACCCGGCCGCCTGTGACACCTGATACTGCCTGACCTTCTCCTGGGCGATTTCATAATCCTCATGGGCCGACGACACCTCTCCCAGTTTCCGCTTTACATACGAACGGTTCATATACGCCTTGGCGAAATCGGGATAGAGGGCTATCGCTTTCGAATAGTCATTCAGGGCATCCCTGTACCTGCCCAGTTCGATAAAGACGGATGCACGGTTGAAATAGGCCAGCACATTGTTGGGGTTTATCTCCAAGACCCTGTCCAAATCATCGAGTGCCCGGTTCAAGGCACCTGTCTGGGCGAGAATCAAGGCCCTGTTGTAAAGGGTCAGAGAGTTGTCCGGCTCAGCCTTCAGCACCCGGTCCAGATCGGATATGGCCCCGCGGATATTTTTCGCGTCGTACCGGATGAGGGCCCTGTTGAAAAAGGCCAGAGTATTGGTGGTATCCAGTTCGATGGCTTTGTCGAGGTCTCCCAAAGCATCCGACAGCCTGCCCTGCTGATAATAGACACGGGAACGGCGGATATATCCTTCGGGTTCGAATGCATTCAGGGTGATGGCCTTGTCGTAATCGGAAAGAGCTTTAAGAGTATCCCCCGTGAAAAGATAACAGGCCCCCCTGTTCAGATACGCATCCGGTTCTCTGGATTCACTGCGCAGGAACCTGTTGAAATCCTTTATGGCGAGGTCGAACTGCTGGGCCAGAAAATAGGTCACTCCCCTGCTGAAATAGAGTCCGGGGAAGTCGGGACGGAGATCCACCGCCTCCTTCAGGTCCTGCAGGGCCTGCTCGTACTTTCCCGAACGGCTCAGGGTAATCGCACGATAATGGTATGCCGAAGTGTAGAGGGGATTTATCTCCAGAGCCGTATCGAAATCCCGTCCGGCCCCGATGAAATCCCCGAGATTATATTTGGCGATACCCCTGTAGAAATACGCTTCATACTGCTTCTCATCGAGACGCAGGAGAATATTGAAATTATCTATCGCAGTGGAATAACGTCCTTCCATCAGAGCCTGGCGGCCCCTGTAATAGAATGTGGTCCGGTCATATTGCGCGAAAGCGCTTACACCTCCCGAGAGCAGGAGCAGCAATGAAAGCAGGAAGATGGAACGGATTCGCATTATTTTCTGTTTTTTGGTTACCTTCGCACCGCAAATAGCGTGCAAATATAGGAAATATTCAGTGACTCATGAAGAGAATCATATACTCGGTCATAGCTTGCATATATGGAATTTTTTCATCGGCTCCGGACCTGAAAGGGCAGGACTACTCTTCACTCGTGACATTGGAATCACAGAGGGAGATCCTGTCATACCTGGCGGCCGATGACGCCCGCGGGAGAGCCGCCGGTTCCATGATGAACCGGGTGATGGCCGACTACATCCGGGAGCTGTTCGAAAGTTACGGTCTCAGCCCATACAAGGACGGTTCGTATTTCCAGCAGTTCCGTCTGGAGAACGGAGATATGGGAAGAAATGTCGTGGGTATGGTGACACCCCGGCGGAAGAGTTCGAAATATATAGTAATCTCCGCCCACTATGACCATATAGGTTCCCTGAACGGATACGTGTACAACGGAGCCGACGACAACGCCTCCGGCGTAACGGTTCTCCTGGGACTGGCCAAGATGTTCTCGAATCTCCGCGCCCGGGGATTCGGTCTGGAACATAATCTGATTTTCGTCGCCTTCGATGCGAAGGAGGAAGACATGCTCGGTTCCAGGGAGTTCATAAAAAATCTTTCCATTCCGAAAAAGGACATAGTCCTGAATATAAACATAGACCAGATAGGCTCCGTTCTGGAGCCGGTTCATCCCGGCAGAAAGGACTATGTGATAGTCTTGGGCACCCACACCCTGAAGAATGAAGACAGGGACAACGTCAAGGAGGCGAATATGCTCCATCGAATCGGTCTGGACGTGGACTATACGTTCTACGGCAGTCCCCGTTTCGCCGATTATTATTACAAGGTGTCCGATCAGGCTTCCTTCCGCGCTGC
>DCIQ01000158.1:8165-9056 GCA_002317435.1 Bacteroidales bacterium UBA1722
CCCTGCGCAAGAGGATGATGCTCATATTCTATTCCATTTTCCTCTTCTGACCAAGCAGCAGGATATGCCGTTCAGACTCGATTCTCCGTTTTCACCCACAGGTGACCAGCCGAAGGCCATCGACGGGATATGCCGTTCCCTGTCGGAAGGTGCCGATGCGGTGACCCTCCTCGGAGTCACAGGTTCGGGCAAGACGTTCACCATGGCGAACGTCATCGAGAGGATGCAGCGCCCGGCCCTCATACTGAGCCACAACAAAACCCTCGCGGCACAGCTGTACGGCGAGTTCAAATCGTTCTTTCCCGACAATGCGGTGGAATATTTCGTATCCTATTACGACTACTACCAGCCGGAGGCCTACCTGCCCACCACGGACACATATATAGAAAAGGATCTCAGCATAAACGACGAGATAGAGAAGCTCCGGCTCTCGGCCTCTTCCTCCCTGCTGTCGGGCCGGAGGGACATAATAGTGATATCCAGCGTCTCCTGTCTGTACGGTATCGGTAATCCTGCCGACTTCCACGACAATACCATAACCCTCCGCCGCGGTCAGCCGCTCTCCAGAACCAAACTCCTGTACTCTCTCGTGGATGCCCTGTACACCCGTAACGAAGCGGATTTCAGCAGGGGTACCTTCAGGGTGAAAGGAGACACCGTGGACATCTATCTGGCCTATGTGGACAGCGGATGCAGAGTACTGTTCTTCGGAGACGAAATAGAATCCATCGAACTGATAGACCCGCTCACGGGAGCCACCACCGACGAAGTGGACGAGATCTCCATCTATCCGGCCAACATATTCGTCACCACGAAAGAGAGGACCAAGTCGGCCATCTGTCAGATTCAGGACGATATGATGGCCCAGTACGAACAGTTCTGCTCCGAAGG
>DCIQ01000158.1:9126-9337 GCA_002317435.1 Bacteroidales bacterium UBA1722
GGGAGATGGGATACTGCCCCGGCATCGAGAACTACTCCCGCTATTTCGACGGGAGGGCCGCCGGACAGAGACCGTTCTGCCTGATAGACTATTTCCCGGACGATTTCATCACTTTCATAGATGAAAGCCACGTAACCATCCCCCAGGTAAGGGCCATGTACGGAGGGGACCGTTCCAGAAAGGAGACTCTGATAGAATACGGATTCCGGCT
>DCIQ01000158.1:9365-10033 GCA_002317435.1 Bacteroidales bacterium UBA1722
CAGGCCGCAGCGGACAACAGGCCTCTGAAATTCGACGAATTCGAACACATAATCCGCCAGAAAGTCTATGTAAGCGCCACTCCCGGAGATTACGAACTGGAGCAGAGCGGCGGCGTGATAGTGGAACAGGTGGTCCGCCCCACCGGACTTCTCGACCCGCCCATCGATGTGAGGCCCTCGAAGAACCAGATAGACGACCTGATGGAAGAAATCGACATCCGCGCCCATAAGGACGAGAAGGTACTGGTGACCACCCTGACCAAGAGGATGGCCGAGGAACTCGAGAAATTCCTGACCCGCAGGGAGATCCGCTGCAGATACATCCACTCCGACGTAGATACTGTAGAGCGCATAGAGATAATAGAGGACTTCAAGGCCGGACGTTTCGACGTACTGGTAGGGGTGAATCTTCTCCGCGAAGGACTCGACCTCCCCACGGTATCGCTTGTCGCCATCCTGGATGCCGACAAGGAGGGCTTTCTGCGCAGTGACCGGGCCCTCACCCAGACGGCGGGACGTGCCGCCCGAAACCTGAACGGACTCGTCATCATGTATGCCGACACCGTCACCGGCTCGATGAAGAGGACCATCGACGAGACTGAACGGCGCAGAGCCATCCAGGCGGCATACAACGAGGAACACCATATAATCCCCACCGCCGTCCACTC
>DCIQ01000173.1:0-332 GCA_002317435.1 Bacteroidales bacterium UBA1722
CCCACCATCCCGGACACACATCATTTATTCAGGCGGCTCCTGTCCATCCTGACAGGAACAGACTCCTCTCTGCCGCAGGATGACACGAAAAGAGAGGAGGACAAAGCGATAATCAATAATGTGTGCTTCATATCCGGTATATTTTATCTGTCATGAATTCAATTCCTCTTGTAAATATGGGAAGTTTTCCCCGGATTCTGACAATCAAAGACGGGAAAAACTCGTAAAAACCCGATGTGCACTCCCCCCGTCCAGAGACACTTCTGAGAAGGGGTACTGCACATTACCCCCCCTGTAAACCCCTCCGATGTGCACGACCCCCTCCCAGAGAC
>DCIQ01000173.1:393-9402 GCA_002317435.1 Bacteroidales bacterium UBA1722
CTTTCAGTCTCCCGGATTTTTACTGTTTTTACATCATCTTATGCCGGATATGAAGATATCGGGAAAAAAGACAATAAGTGCGAAACTTAAGTAGTATTATGCGCCCGCCACCATTGCAGGCTGCTTTCGGCTCAAGGCGAAAACAGCCTGTGTTCGGGTTTCATGAATTATTCATTTCACTGATTTACTTCAGAGCGAATTCGAATGGCATACAGGCTTCCACCTTGACATTCTTTCCTTTTGAAGTGGCAGGGGTCCATTTGGGAGAAGAATTCAGCACGCGAAGCACTTCCCCGTCAAGTTCCTTGCAGACACTTTCTTCGATTCTGGCATCGGTCAGACTGCCGTCGATATCGATACAAAAAGTGACTACAACCCTGCCTTGAATTTCCTTTTCGATACATTCCTGCGGGTATCTGAGCTGCGAGGACACCCATTCATCGAAAACGTCTGAACCGCCTCCATTGAATTTCGGAGCCGTGTCGATATCACAAGTAATGGCTGCCGGCTCGCCTTCGATGTACTTGGCTCCATCAATGGCTTTCGCATTTCTGGAATTGTTTCCGGAACAGAAGCACAGTGTTCCCAGGAGAAGAGGGAGACAGGCGATATATGCGAGTCTCGTCAGTTTGTTTGATTTGATTTTCTGCATCATCATGATTCGGTTTTTCAGTTTTGTGTGATTGAAGCCGTTGGCCATTTGGAAGCGTTCCGCTCCCACAGCTTTTTTCACTAAAAGGAGTTGATATTGTGTAGCATCGATGCCTGATTTGATAACGGCCTCATCGGCCTCGTATTCGTGAATCTGTTTCAATTCCGTCCGGACCAGCCATACGACAGGATTGAGCCATTGAAGCACGGTTATGACAGAGAACAACATGACGTCCAGAGAGTGACGGCTGTTGACATGCATGGTCTCATGACGGAGAATTGCAGGATTGTTCTCAAAATCCTCCCGACTTATGACGATATGGTTGAAAAAACTGAATGATATTTCCGGCTTATCCGCAATTGTCAGACGAATGGAGCCCATTGGCATCTTCTCGCCTTCATTCATGATAGCCAGAGTTCTGAACAGTGAAATCACCATTGTGACCAAGACTGCAGCCGCACCCGCAAAATATATCGTCACAGCGATAAAGCCAAAACCTATCGGTACGGAATCTTCGATGACCTTTCCGCCGACCGTTGTCTCCGGCAGGACAATGCGCGGGACATATCCTTCCGTCGCCGCCTCCAGGGCGGAAATGTCGACCAAAGGCAGAATCATGCAGATAACGGTTCCTGACAAAAGTGCGATTCTGTTGAACCGGAAGAAGGTGGTCTTCCTCATGAAAAGAACGAAGAAGAGATAAAACAACGTGAGCAATGCTCCGCTTTTGATAAGATAAGCTATCATTTCCTGTTCTTTTCTATCTGTATGATCAAAGCCTTCAGCTCATCAAGATTCATCTTGTCCTCTTCCACGAACTGAGTGACCATATTTGTGTATGAGTTGTTGAAATACTTTGACACCAGATCTCCGACGGTCGAACCCCTGTACTCTTTCTCAGTTATGGAAGGAGCGTACCGGAAAGAATTCGCCATCGGCTTCCGGCCCACGAATCCTTTCTCTTCCAGAAACTTTACCTGAGTGGCCACGGTATTGTAATTCGGCTTGGGTTCCGGCATTTCAGCGACAATATCCCTGATGAACACATCCCCTTTCTTCCAGATGATATTCATCACTTCTTCTTCTTTTAAAGTCAGTCTTTGTTTCATATGGCATTGATTACCCACTGCAAAGATAAACATAAAAACAATATCTCCTAATTAATTTAGGAGTTTTACTAAAAATATTAGTTGATTGCGGTTGTAAAGATTCATGAATCATTTTTTAGCCCGGAGGGCTTGAAGGCAGAGTGGAATACCTACGATAACTATTTGAAACACAAAAAAAATTAATACACTTGCGAAGCTTAAGTTATTGTGATAATGAATAAAAATCACTATCTTGACCACGAAAGTCATCATCATTCCTAATCACAACTTGAACGAAATATGGATCTCGCAGGAATCAGCATCATTTTGCAGTTCATCGTCGTACTCGTCCTGATTTTCATCGGGGCAAAACTCAGCGGGGTGGGTATGGGTATCGCCGGTATGATAGGCGTATTCATACTCGTGTACGGTTTCGGACTCAAACCGGGAAGCATTCCCATCGATGTGATGCTCATCATAGTGTCGGTTATCTCTGCGGCCGCGGCTCTTCAGGCATCCGGAGGGATGGACTACCTCGTAGGTATCGCTGCACGTCTTCTCAGGAAATATCCCGACAGAATAACCTATCTCGGACCGATAGTCTGCTGGGTGTTCTGTCTGATGACAGGTACCGCCCATACCAGCTATTCGATGCTTCCCATCATTTCCGAAATCTCCAGGAAGAACAAGGTACGTCCGGAACGTCCCCTAAGCGTTTCAGTTATCGCAGCATCCCTGGGAATTACCGGAAGTCCGGTCTCTGCAGCCACGGCAGCCATCATCAGTGCAGACCTGCTGGGAGGAAAGGGAATAGAGCTGAAGGACATTCTGATCATCTGCCTCCCGGCATCCCTGATAGCCATTCTGGTGGCAGCCTTTATACAGAACAGAAAGGGTAAAGAACTTGAAGATGATCCAGTATTCCAGCAGCGCACCAGGGACGGATTGATAGAGGAGACCGCTGAGACAGATATACTCGACACCATGTCGGCAGAACAGCGCAAAAGGGCCGTACTTTCCATCTTCGCTTTCCTCTTCGGTGTCGCACTCGTAGTGCTCTTCGGCTCGGCACCTTCGCTGCGGCCCGATTCGGTGACCATGTCCCAGACCATCGAGATGGTTATGCTCTCCACGGCCGGATTGATCCTGCTCGTGGGAAAAGTCAAGATAGGTACGGTATCCAAATGCAGTATCTTCGAGGCCGGCATGAATGCCATGATAAGCATCTTCGGTATAGCCTGGATGGGCGACACCTATTTCAGCGGTCACATGGAACTGTTCGCAAGCGGCATTTTCGGGCTTGTCAGCCAGGCTCCCATTCTCTTCGCCGCAGCTCTCTTCCTCATGTCCATAATGCTCTTTTCGCAGGCTGCCACGGTCAGAACCCTGTATCCCCTCGGAGTGGCATTGGGCATAAACCCTCTCCTCCTCGTGGCCATGTTCCCGGCCTGCAACGGATATTTCTTCCTGCCCAACTACCCTACCGAAGTCGCAGCCATAAATTTCGACAAGACCGGTACCACCACTGCAGGAAAATATGTCATAGACCACTCCTTCCAGTTATCGGGCTTCATCACTACCTTCGTCTCCATCGGCATGGCCTGTCTGGCAGTATGGCTGTTCTATTGATTATATACCTAATTATTTTCGGACAATCATGAATACTGCATTATTCTTCTCAATGTTTCTGTCTCTGATTATCGGGGCGGAAGCGGATTTGAGTTTCCCCGCCGACTCCATACGACAAGTCGGCGTACGGGTTCTGGACAGGCACAGCCATCCCGTCGAAGGGGTGATCATGTATTCCACCGCAGATTTAAAACCCTTGCAGACAGATGCCAAGGGACGTACCGTCATACAGTCCATAACGGACGGAGATTCGCTGATAGCCATCCTCCCCGAGGCCGGAATCCATCACATCTCCCTCGAAGGAATGGATTCCATACTGATCAAAGTCCGTTCCGGCAAAAGATTCAAAGTTTACCCTAATGCACGGGATGACAGGAATACGCCTCACACCACCTTGGACAACATACCTGCCCTCCTGGAGAAAAGGGGCGTATCCCGCCTGTCCGACCTGCTTCAGGGACTGGTTCCCGGACTGAACATAGGAATGGACTCCAACGGTGACGCCATAAGCACTATCCGTGGAGTCCACAGCATAAATCTCTCATCCGAGCCGCTTGTCATGGTGGACGGTGTCGAGATAGGCACGTTGAAAGATGCTGATTCCTCGGTGGACATCCATACCGTCCAGAGCATCGAGATAGACAAGGACGGCTCCATGTACGGAATGAGGGGCGCCAACGGCGTAATAAAAATCCGCACTATCGGCTACAGCGGCTACACGTACTGAGGAGAAGCAGCCACTATCTGATAAATATCTCCCCGTCCCGCACATCCACCGTTACAGGTTTCTCCTTCGATATGGCACCCGATATCAGTGCGGAGGCCAGCATATTGACAAGTTCCCTCTGAAGGATTCTCTTGATGGGACGGGCTCCATAGGCTGGTTCATATCCTTTCTCTGACATATACTCCACGAAGGCATCGGTATAGCCGACAGATATGTCATTCTCCGCAAGTTTCTGGCGGAGTGTCTCCAGCTGCATCTTCAGAATCCCCAGAACAGCCTCACGGTCCAGAGGCTCGAATACGATTATCTCGTCTATACGGTTTATGAATTCCGGACGCATGCTGCCCTTCAGGATATCCGTGACAGCCTTCCTGCACTGTTCCATCACCACCGACTTGTCCCCTCCTCCGTCCTGTAACTTCTCCAGATATGAGCCGATAACGTCAGAGCCCACATTTGAGGTCATGATAAGAATGGTGTTCTTAAAATCGACGGTCCGCCCCTTATTGTCCGTAAGTCTCCCGTCATCCAGTACCTGGAGCAGGATATTGAACACGTCAGGATGCGCCTTTTCTATCTCATCCAGCAGAATCACGGAATATGGTTTTCTGCGGACCGCTTCGGTAAGCTGTCCCCCTTCGTCATACCCCACATATCCCGGAGGCGCCCCCACCAGACGTGAGACGCTATGCCTCTCCTGATACTCGCTCATATCTATACGGGTTATCATGTTTTCATCGTTGAACAACGCCTCAGCCAGAGCCTTGGCCAGTTCAGTCTTCCCGACACCTGTCGTCCCGAGAAACATGAACGACCCTATAGGTCTCTTCTCATTCTGCAGGCCGGCACGAGAACGGCGGACAGCATCGGCCACGGCCTTGACAGCTTCGTCCTGTCCCACCACTCTTCTGTGGAGCATCGCCTCCATATTCAGCAGTTTGGTCTTCTCGCTTTCCAACATCCTGCTGACAGGGATTCCGGTCCATTTGGAAACTATCTGGGCTATATCTTCTTCCGTTACCGATTCATTTATCATAGGGTCCGGATTCGCATCCTTCTGTCTCATCAGTTCTTCCAGTTCCTGTTTCGTGGCTGCCATCCTGCCGTAGCGGATCTCGGCCACCCGGCCGTAATCCCCTTTCCTCTCCGCATCCTCGGCCTGATATTTCAGGTCTTCGAGATTCTGCCTTTTGAGAGATATCCCGGAGAGCAGATCCTTCTCCGCCTTCCATTTCTCATTCAGGACAGAAAGCCTGGCCTCCGCCTCCTGGAGCTGAGATTTGATCTCCTCAAGTTTCGGGGAGTGCCCTTCCCTTTTCACCGCTTCCCTCTCTATCTCCAGCTGGCGCACCTTCCTGTTCAGTTCATCGATGTCATCCGGAACGGAATTCATCTCCAGACGAAGTTTTGAAGCTGCCTCATCTATCAGGTCTATGGCCTTGTCCGGCAGGAATCTGTTGGTAATATACCTGTGGGAGAGTTCCACCGCGGAGATGATGGCATCATCATCGATTCTGACCTTATGGTGGTTCTCGTATTTCTCCTTCAGTCCCCTGAGGATGGATATCGATTCGGCAGGGCTCGGTTCATCCACCAGAACCATCTGGAAACGCCTTTCGAGCGCCTTGTCTTCTTCGAAGTATTTACGGTATTCGTCCAGTGTGGTGGAGCCGATGGCACGGAGTTCCCCCCGGGCCAACGCCGGCTTGAGGATATTGGCCGCATCCATTGCACCGGAGGTGCGGCCCGCACCCACGAGAGTATGTATCTCATCGATGAAGAGGATTATCTCCCCGTCCGATTCGATGACGGCGTTCACCACCCCCTTGAGCCGCTCCTCGAATTCTCCCTGATATTTGGCACCTGCCACGAGACCGCCCATATCCAGCGAAAACACCCGCTTGGTCTTCAGGTTCTCCGGGACGTCGCGGTTCACGATACGCTGGGCGATGCCCTCCGAAATGGCCGTCTTCCCGACACCGGGCTCCCCCACGAGGATAGGATTGTTTTTGGTCCTTCGGGACAATATCTGCAGCACCCTGCGGATTTCATCATCCCTGCCGATCACCGGGTCGAGTTTTCCCTCCTGCGCACGGGCGTTCAGATCCACGGCGTATCGGGTCAGCATATCCATATTGGAATTATTCCTGTCGGTATTGTTCATATTGCTCTCATTTTTATGATGCCGTCAGAGATACAATATATCTACCAATCGGGAAAAGACGACAAAATGTCAGCCATTAAAACAAATGACTGACATTCAAAGACATAACGTCACGAAATCTATTTCACGAACCGAACCGTCTTCTCCTCCGAAGCGAACCATCCCATAGAGCCGCGGTTCTTTATGGCGAAAGCCACCCTGTAGTCGAGATTACCGCTGAGGGACTTATGTGTCGGTTCGAACTGGAATTTTTCCGGGACGGTGAAGGAGACGTGGAGAGTCAGTGAAGAACCGGCCGGAACGGTATGAGTCCCGAAATCCGCCACATATTCGCTGAAGCGCTCCTTGTTGCGGCCCCATACCACCTCCAGCGGATAGGTATCGGGAGAGATGACCACATCATACATATATGGGTTGTGTATCTTCAGATCGAAGCCCAGCACGTTCCCAGGGGAGGCCATTTCGGGCACCTGGTTCAGAATGTCCACGCGCATCTCCCGAACGGAGTGATAATCGGGCACGACCGCGTAGAAGAAGGTATTGCCGTCAGGCAATATTATCTTCGGAGTTAAGGAATCCGCATATTCCACGGGCACCTCGGCGATCACCTCGCGTCCCGTGAAATTCCTGTCATTGGGGATATATTGCCACTGGCTGGTGCGGTAATCCATCTTGGGCTGGCAGAACGCTTCTCCGCCGGTGTAATAGATGTACTTGGCCGCGACGGAATAGTTTCCGTTGAAAATTACGGGACGTCCGTGCGCCAGATCGGAGATGGCGGCATATTTCCCTTCGTTCCCGAAAATTTCGAATTTCAAGCCCAGAGGGTTGAATATCACCTCTATGCGCACCAACGCCACCAGGGCGACAGTCACCCACGATGCCCGGATTACGAACTTCTCCGCCTTCGGAGACTCCCTGCACCACCCGAACAGAATCATCACGAACGAATAGGAGACCGGAATCACCCACTGCGGCTGCACGTACCCCCTCAAGCTGGAGAGGGTGAAGAATATCATGAAGCCTGCGGCAATAAAATAGAGCGCTTTCCGCACATGCCGGCCCGCATATTCACCCTTTCCCCATCCCCGGACATAGAAGACCACGAAGAGAGGGTTGAAAACCAGGATGATATTCATCCAGAACTCCAAAACGTCATTCGGGTCGAAGAATCCGTTCCTCCCCACGAGATGGTAACGGAAAGAAACCCATTCGTGCCGGTACTGCCACACCAGATGGGGGAGGAACAGCAGGAGGGTCACCAGACCGCTCAGATACAGTTTCGGACGGAGGAGAATCCGCGGGTTCGAGAGGAGGACGAAAATGACCACCAGGGCTCCGTGGTACTTGCTGTAGGCCATCAAGGCCATCGAAATCCCCAGAAGGCACATATTCTTCCAAGTGTCTTCCCTGCAGAACCTGTCATAGCACCAGATGAAGAAAATCACGGACAGCATCAACGGGGAGTCCGGTACCGCTATGAATCCATAGAGCTGCGCTATGGGGAGGGAGAAACAGATCAGGCAGAACAGCAGGACATCTTTTGCCGTAGGAGAAGCCGGTCTGACCAGAGTCCACAAAAGATATATCGAAACAGGCTGGAGCAGCGTGAAGAAGAACCGTATTCCCAAAGCGCCGCCCAGGAAATCCCCCATAGCCACCAGCAGGGCCGTCATGGGGGGATGGTCGTAGTACCCCCAGGCGGGGGTCCCGGCGAAAAGCCAATAATATGCTTCATCATCAGCCAGTCCGGTAAAGGCTGCTTGAATGACGTTCAGAATCCACCATCCTGCCAGGAAAAGCAGCAAGATGCCCTTCGGTGAGGAAAGTTTATCCTTCAGCATGATATCAGCGTCTGGTGACCATATCGTTCACGGAATTCACTATCATATAGATACAGAATACATAGAAGAGGATGCCTTCCCAGCGGAGATGCAGGATGATGCCCGCGACTATGATCAGGAAGGCCAGAGCGAAGAATATGTAACGTATCTTATTGTCTTTCAGGGAAAAGTTCTTCATCTTCATAGAGAAGAAAGGCATCTCGCTGACCAGCAGATATGAGAACACTACGGTCAATAATGGAAGAAGCCATACGTTCCCCAGATAGGTAAAAGCGTTGTCGGAATAATCGGCGTATGCTGTCAGCGAGCAGAGGAAGAGCGCGTTCGCCGGGACGGGAAGTCCTATGAAATTCTCGCTCTGACGGGTGTCCAGATTGAACTTGGCCAGTCTGAGAGCGGAGAATGCCGCTATCAGCAGCGGGAAGAAGCATACCACTGGAGAAAAAGCGCCGGTGAGGAACATGAAATTCACCATCATGACAGCGGGAGCCACTCCGAAACTGACCACGTCGCACAGCGAATCGAGTTCCTTACCGATATCCGAATACGCTTTGAGCGCCCTCGCGGCGAAACCGTCCAGAAAGTCGAAGACAGCCGCCGCGAGTACCGCGCAAAGTGCATAAGTGAAATTCCCCTTGAAGGAGAAATATACCGAAACGCACCCCGAAACAATATTCAGGCAGGTAATCGCATTCGGAATATGTTTTTTCATACTCATTTGGATGACTAAAGTCCTAATTTCTCACGGATATGGGCAGGGATGGCATTCTTGTTCACGAGAATGTCCATCGTCTTGTAACGGACGAATGCTTCCGACACATACCAGATGCCTTTGTATTTGCCGGCTTCACCCCAGGAATTCTTTACGATGAAATAGGGCTTTCCGTTCTGGTCCACAGCCTTTC
>DCIQ01000155.1 GCA_002317435.1 Bacteroidales bacterium UBA1722
TAAGCGGTCATCTTCTTGGTGACCGTTTAGCCCAAAAAATGAGTTTCACTGCTCGAAAGGCACTTATCTGACTTTTTTCTGAAGGTCACCGGCTGAGGTGACTGGGATTACGGTGAATCCCCATCGGCAGGCGGTATCGCCATAGACGAGGGCCCAGTCCGCGGGCCAGGCGCCCCAGCTGTCATATCCTCCGACTCCGCTCATCCGCATATCTATGCATAACTCCACGAAATCGCGCGGGGTTATATCGTTGATATGGGTCTGGCGGGGTTTCCGGTTACGGGCCTGGGCCTCATCGTGGTTCGCACGCTGCTCGGCTGTCAGATTGTTCCACTGGTAGGGACGGTCGGTGTTCTCTTCGGTGTCGAAATCTTCCACGCTGTTCCGCAAGGCGTTGAATTCTATCGGGGCGTCGGGGCAGGCTTGGAAGAGAAGGCCCCGGCCCTGTCCGTCAGTGGCGGAGAACCATCTCACGTCTGTACGGTGTCCGCACTCCTGCGGCCTTACATAGGGAACGTACATCTCTTCGGCGGTAGTGCCGTAGAGCCCGATCGGGTATCCCATCTTCCTGTCGGTGTAGTTCTCCCCGGGGCCGCGTCCGTACCAGGAAATCCGGTGAGCGGAGACGGGAACTCTCATTCTGAGTCCGATACGGGGGATGTCGAGGTGTTTCGCCGTGGCGGAGAATTCTGCATCCACCCTCAGGGTGCCGTCCGGGTGGACGGTATAGGTGAGCTCATAATTATTGCCTTCAGGCAATATATACTTTATCTTCAGTACAGCGGAATGGTCCTGTCGTGTGCATTGGACATCGGATACCTTGAATTCGCGGGAGGCCTGTTTCCACACTTGGGCGCGGGAGGGGAGTCCGTTGCCGTAATCGTTGTCGGTGGGGCCGCGCCAGAAGTTGGGCCGGAGTCCGAATCCGTCGGCGGCATATTCCGTACCGGAGACCTTGTATGAGATTACGGTCCCGGTGGCGGAGTCGAAGATGAAATCCACCCGTGGGGAGTGAATCTTGGTAAGGGAGCCTTCGGTGGAGACGGAAGGGGCGTCCCCTTTGGCGGCGGCTGTCTTGGCACTCCCTTCTACGGGTATCGCGAACTGGTCGCAGGCGATGACGTGGCCGGCGGGGATGAGCGGTTCGGGGGTGATGGTTCTGACCGTGAAGTTGACGATGTATTCGGCACCCGGGAGGCGTTTTACTTTCTGAACAGGTACCGTCACCGTGGCGCTCTGCTGTGGCGCCAGAGTTATGGGAAGCACTCCGGTACGGATGCTCCGTCCGTTCTCGGTGATGGTGTATTCCAGTTTATATGCGGACAGGTCGCTGAAGTAGAACCGGTTGGAGATTCTGAACAGGCCTTCTGTGACATTTTCCGCTTCGAAGCCGACGTTCTGGTAGCAGTATTTCACTTCGCTGAGGGCGGGATGGGGCATCTGGTCTGGACCGATGAGGCCGTTGCAGAGGAAGTTCCCGTCGGAAGGCATATCCTTACCGAAGTCTCCGCCGTATGCCCACCATTTCCGGCCGTCGGGATCGGTCTGGAGAAGTCCCTGGTCCTTCCAGTCCCAGATATAGCCGCCCTGGAGATGCGGGTACTTGTATATCTCCTGCCAGGTGCCGTAGAGGTCTCCTGTCGAATTGCCCATGGCATGGGCATATTCGGAAGGTACTATGGGGCGGTCCTGATGTTTGGTCCCGGTGGCGGCGAACCATTCCGTCTCGGGGTATTGGGGTACGTACATATCCGTATTCCACTCCCACAGGGAGCGTTCGTAGCAGACGGGGCGCTGCATGAGAGCCATGTCGGCGCTCTTCAGGTAGGTGTAGGTGTTGTAGAAGTTGATGCCGTTTCCGGCTTCGTTTCCGAGGGACCAGATGGTGACGCAAGGATAGTTCTTGTTCCGTTCGAACATATTCCTGGTGCGGTCCATATGGGCGGTGAGCCAGTCGGGATTATGTCCCAACGTGCCTCGGCGCGCTCCGTCCTCGTGTCCTGCGGACCCTTTCCTCATGTCGTCCTGGAAGCGGGTGTAGTACATCCCGTGGGACTCGATATTGGCCTCGTCATATACATAGATGCCGAATTCGTCGCACAACTCGTAGAAGCGGCGCTGCTGGGGATAGTGGCAGAGGCGGACGGTGTTTATATTGTGCCGTTTCATAAGGGTGAAGTCGCGGACCATCTGTTCTTCCGTTACATAATGACCGGTGTATTCGCTGTGTTCGTGGATATTCACCCCTTTGAGTTTTATGGGCTGGCCGTTTATCAGGAGCAGGCGCTGGGGGCGTCCTTCCGTGAGGATGTCGGTTTCACGGAGCTCTATGCGGCGGAAACCTACATTGAAGGGGATGATCTCTTCCGTGCGCCCGTTCCGCTCGGTATAAATCAGCAGCCTGTAGAGGTCGGGGTGCTCCGAAGACCATTTGCCGACATCCGGAAGGAGCGCTTCGAAGTCTATGGTGGAGGCGGGGGGACAAGGTCTGAATGATGTGGGGTCGAGTATGTCGTTGGCTGCGGAAGTCTTGTATCCGCGCCGTGCGGTCAGGTCCGTTGCGGGTACGTCCCCATGTCCGGAAAGAACCGTCCGGCCGGATTTGTCCAGCAGTTCGTATCTGATGCCTGTTCCTGGCACGGGGTTCTTCACGTCCACGCTGAGACGGAAGATGCCGTCCCGGTATTCGTCGTCCAGAGTGGACACCACCCTGAAATCGCTGACGGAAGTCCGGGGCTGTGACCAGAGGAAAACGTCCCTTTCCAGACCGCTGATGCGCCAGAAGTCCTGACATTCGAGGAAAGAGCCTGTGCTCCATCGGAAAATCTTGATGGTGAGGTCGTTTTCGCCCTCTTTCAGATATTCGTTTATGCAGAACTCCGCCGGATTCTTCGAATCTTCGCTATAACCGGCTTCACGGCCGTTAATATAGACATAAGTGCCGGACTTGGAGCCTCCGAGCTGGAGATATATCTCCCTGTCGGTCCATCCTTCGGGGATGGTGAACGTGCGCTTGTATACTCCTGCCGGGACTGCATCGGGGAGCATCGGGGGACGGGGATTCTTCGGACAGAATTCGAATCCGTGGTTTATGTAGATGGCCGTCCCGAATCCCTGCGGCTCCCAGTTTCCGGGGACCTTTATATCCGACCACAGCTCCGATACGGGTTCTGCTGCGATGTCCGAAGGGACGTCGGTGTGGGAGTCGAAGTAACGGAATTTCCAAGTTCCGTTGAGGTCCTGATACCAGATGCTCTCATTCCATACTCCTTTTATGGCTTTCTCTCTGGTGTCGAAAGTCATGAATGCCGTATGCGGATAGACTTTGTTGACTGCTGTGGTGCGGACGTCCTGCCAGTAGGGGAGGGATGTGTCCTGCTGTGCTGATGCAGCGGTGGAAACAGCCGGGATCAGGGCTGCTGCGATGCTTAGGATATAGAGGCTTCTCATATGTCGTATATATTTGTCAGAATAGGAAATTTTCGTTGGGAACGTGTGTCCGGCGGGCTATTTCCAGCAGATGCTGAACTTTCTCCGGATACCGGTCGGCGAGGTTATGGTCTTCGTGGATGTCTTCGGCGAGATAGTACAGTTCGTAGCGGAGGCCGGGGAAGTCAGTTTCTCCCAGATGTTCATACCGGCCGTTCAGGCCGAAGGCTATGACTTTCCAGTCCCCTTCGCGGACAGCGAGTGTACCTCCGTTTTCGTGGAATTCCCAATAGAGGGTTTCGTGTGTCTTCTGCTCATCTTCACGGCCTGTCATCTCCGGCCATACGGAGAGCCCGTCGGAAGTTATGGGGAGTTCGGTTCCGGTTATCTCGGCGAAAGTGGGCATCATATCATACATCGTGGCGATCCGGTCGGATGTGGTGCCTTCCGCGATGGTTCCCGGCAGACGTGCTATCATGGGAAGCCTGATCCCTCCTTCATAGAGGTCGCGCTTCACCCCGCGGAAGGGGCCGTAGCTGAGGAAATAGTCGGGATTGGCGCCTCCTTCGCGGTGAGGACCGTTATCGCTCGTGAAGATGATAAGGGTGTTTTCAGTCAGCCCGAGTGAATCCACCAGAGCCGTCACCTGTCCCACGTATGCGTCCAGACGGGCCATCATGGAGGCGAAGGCGGCATAAGGCTCGTCGTTCGAGCAATATCCCGCGGGCTCCGTGACCTCGGCATAGTCGATGCCCTTGTAAGGTCTTTCTTCATATTGTCCGGCATATCTGGCCAGCAGGGTATCTTCGGGGGAGATCAGTTCGGCATGGGGGAGAGTGTAGGCCAGATAGGTGAAGAACGGCCTTCCGCTGTTCTCCCGGATGAAATCGAGGGCCTCCTTTTGGATGATGTCCGGCGCATAGCGTCCGCAGGCCCCCGCGGCATTTTCGGGGATTACGTATTTCACGGTGTCACTCCAGAGATGTTCCGGATAATAACGGTGGGATTGCCTTTGGCAATTATACCCGAAGAACCGGTCGATGCCCATCTTCTCCGGTGCACCTTCGGAGCCGGGATAGCCGAGGCCCCATTTGCCGAAGGCACCGGTAACATATCCGGCATCCCGGAACATCCTGCCGAGTGTATAGGTGCCGGCGGGAAGGGGGTGCTGCCCTTCGGGGTCGATTTCCTTGTTCCCCCGTATGGGGGTATGGCCGACGTTCAGTCCTGTCATCAGGCAGGAACGGGAAGGAGCGCTGACGGGACACCCCGCATAGTGTTGGGTGAAGGTGATTCCCTGTGCCGCGAGGCGGTCGATATTCGGAGTGCTGAATCTCTGCTGCCCGGTGCAGGAGAGGTCGCCGTAGCCCATGTCATCGGCCAGGATATATATTACGTTAAGGGGATTTTCGCACGTCCCTTTCTTCTCTTCGGCCTGCGTCCCGCCGCAGGAGAGCAGGGCGGCGGTCATCATGGAGCTGGGGAGGGCTGCGATGAGTGATTTCAGGTGTTCGGTTTTCATAAGTTATGATGCGAGCCTGACAAATGTACTATTTATTTCCGGATAAAGAAAGAGGGCCGCCTCCCTATTACCTCGGTCTCAGTAGGATGCTGTGATTGTTATCTCTTCTGATTTGATGGTCGTAGGATAACCCAAATGGTGGATGAATTCGAATGTGACATATGTTACGCCAGCTCCATTTGCTCTCATCTTGTGATTTACGAAGTCAAATTCCAGCCCATAACAATCAGATGTGATAAAGTGGCCAATATTTTGAGACATTATTTCATAACTATACGTTGTCCTAGGTGTCAATAAAGTATTATCATATATGTTTTGGTGTGTCAGTCCAAGAGAGAAAGGCTCCCATTGATTGACCGTACAATATGTCGGACAATCATCGGTATTCAACTCTATCAATTTGGGACATACCGTAATCCGCTTGCTGGCATTAGTTTGTATCCCGCAATATGACAGAACTATATTAGTGGACCTGCCGCTCAAATTATCGGTATCAGTGGCACTGGTGGTCGAAGAACGTCCTGTAATCAGGCCGTCAGGTGTGCAGGATACGACAGTTTCGTCTTGAGATTCAAACGTAATCCCGTCGTCTCCAGGGAGCGTTGCAGATCCTGAGGTAAAAGCGATGGTAGCTGTTGCTTCCGTAGTCTCGTTAAGAATGAGAATATCAGTTGGTAATAGAAATTCAGCTCCTGTAATTTCATTCGCCTGCTGATATACATCCGCAGGCTTGGATTTACCTGATTTGCCGTTCATCGAGACAGTGGCAGTCACGGAACCGACTTTTGAACGTTCCTTCAATGTGGTGCCGAGCGACGGTGCGCTTACGTCGGAATATGTAGTCTGTCCTCCGGAAGTGACGGTCTCCACGGTCGTTTTCGTGCTGGTGAAACGACAGGTCTTTTTCTGTGAATATGAGACATCACAGTATTCTGCAGTAACACTGCCTCCGC
>DCIQ01000207.1 GCA_002317435.1 Bacteroidales bacterium UBA1722
TGGCGCTCAAACGCCTGAACCGGTGGATGGACGACAGGCAGCTGACGGAGGCCATAGAGCGCCTGACCGGCTATATGAGCTCGCAGACGCTGATACAGATAAACGAGGAGAAGTACGGCTATCTGCGTGACGGGGTGCCCGTGACCCGGCGGAGACCCGACGGGGAGACGGAGACGGTGCGCGCCCGCGTCGTGGACTTCGCCTGCGTGGACAACAACGAGTTTGTCGCCGTAAGGGAATTATGGATAAAGGGTCCTATCCACAGGCGCAGGGCCGATGTGGTGTGCTATGTGAACGGCCTGCCCCTGATCTTCATCGAGCTGAAGAACCATGACCAGGATATTCAGAACGCCTATACCGACAATTACCGCGACTATCTGGACACCATACCGCACCTCTTCCACCACAATGCGATGATTATGCTGAGCAACGGTATGGAGAGCCGCGTGGGGACGGTGGGTGCCAAATGGGAGTTCTTCCACGAGTGGAAGCGTCTGACGGAGCAGGAGCACGGAAACATCGAGCTGCCCACGATGCTGCGCGGCATCTGCAGGAAGGAGAACCTGCTGGACCTGCTCGAGAACTTCATCCTCTTCGACCACAGCGGCGGCGCGACGGTGAAGATTCTGGCGCGAAACCACCAGTATCTGGGTGTGAACCAGGCCGTGGAGATGTACCGCCACCGTGAGGTGATGAAGGGAAAGCTCGGAGTATTCTGGCATACGCAGGGCTCGGGTAAAAGTTACTCTATGGTATTTCTGGCTCAGAAGATAAGACGCAAGTTCGAGGGTTCGCCCACCATCGTGGTACTGACCGACCGCGACGAGCTGAACAAGCAGATTAGCGACACTTTTGAGAACTGTGGACTACTGGGAGGATTGAAAGCCAAGCAGTTCATCGCGCAGAGCGGAGATGACCTGAGGCGGAAGCTGCAGGGGAATCCTTCGTTCATCTTCTCGCTGATTCAGAAGTTCAACAAGGCGGATGCAGAGCCTATCTATCCGGACCACGACATCATAGTGATGAGCGACGAGGCACACCGTACGCAGAACGGAGTGTTCGCCGACAATCTGATGCACACATTGCCTACGGCAAATCGTATCGGATTCACCGGGACGCCGCTTCTCAGGGACGATAATATCACAGCCCGAACCTTCGGGCAATATGTCAGCGTGTATGACTTCAAACGCGCTGTGGATGACAGGGCGACGGTGCCCCTTTACTACGAGAACCGCGGTGAGAAGCTTCAGGAGTTGAAAAATCCCGAAATCAATGCCGAGATAGCGGCCAGGCTGGACGAAGAAGACCTCGACCCTTCGCAGCAGGCCAAACTGGAACGTGAATTCGCCCGGGAGGTGCACCTTCTGACAGCGGAGAAGCGTCTGAGGATTATCGCACAGGATTTCGTACGACATTACAGCGACCTCTGGACGAGCGGGAAGGCTATGATGGTGTGTTTCAACAAGGTTACCTGTGTCCGGATGTACAATTACGTTCAGGAATATTGGCAGGATGAGATTAAAGTCCTTCGCAGACAGATAGAGCGGAATCCGCTGCAGCAGGAGGTGCAGGAACTCAAACGCAAGCTTCGGTGGATGGAGGAGACGGAAATGGCCGTCGTGGTGTCGCAGGAGCAGAACGAGATACAGACCTTCCGGAAATGGCGGCTCGACATCGTGCCCCATCGCGAGAAGATGGAGAAGCGTGAACTTGACAGGGAGTTCAAGGATGCGGACGGACATCTCCGCGTAGTGTTCGTCTGTGCGATGTGGCTGACAGGCTTTGACGTGAAGACACTCTCCTGCCTGTATATCGACAAGCCGATGAAGGCACATACCCTGATGCAGACGATAGCCAGGGCCAACCGTGTGGCGGAGGGGAAATCGAACGGTCTCATCATCGATTACATAGGTATAGTAAAGGCTCTGCGTCAGGCACTGGCTGACTATACGGCTGATTCTGACGGTGCAGCGGGCGGGAATGACCCGACTGTGGACAAGGAGGAACTGATAAAAAGGGTGTCGGATATCACGGCGGCAGCGGAAACATTCCTGCGGGATAGAGGTTTCGAACTGGGGAGGCTGACTGATGCCGCTTCGTTCCAGAAGCTGTCGCTGCTGAAGGAGGCTGCCGATCTGCTCTGCGGTTCCATAGAGACCCGAAAGTCATACGTCACTCTCGCCTCCTCTCTGCTCGGCCTGTGGAAGTATCTTGACCGGGAGGATATCACCGTCGATATGCGTATGAGGAAGGATGCCGTGGAGGCCATTTTCAAGGAACTGCAGAAGAAACGTCGGCACGCGGATATAACCGACTTGAGTGTGGCCATCAATGATATAGTCAATGTGCATCTGGAAGTGGACAGTTCTGTCAGGCATCTTGAAGAGGGCGGCCGCAGGTTCGACATCAGCGGTATAGATTTTGACCTGCTCAGGCGTGAGTTCTCCAAGCGTAAGGATAAGAACCTCGTCCTGAGGGATATTCAGGAACTTCTTGAGGAACGTCTGGCACTGCTTCTCGCTGCCAATCCTTCAAGAATCAATTTCTACGAGAAATATCAGGAGATAATCAAGGCATATAACCTGGAACAGAACCGGGCGACGATAGAGAAGACTTTTGAGGAACTGATGCACTTGACACACTCTCTCAGCGAAGAGGAAAAACGCTATGTGCGTGAGGGTTTCAGGAGTGATGAGGAACTTTCACTTTATGACCTCCTGCTGAAGGAAGACCTTTCGAAGACTGAAATCAAAAAGCTGAAGAATGTCGCCATCGACCTGCTGACCAAGGTGAAGGAACTCCTCTCGTGTATGGATCATCCATTTGACAAGGCACCGACCTGTGCCGTCCTCATGAACACTATCCGTGATGTGCTGTGGCAGGAACTGCCCGAGACTTACAGCGAAGAAAGTATAAACCATTACCGCGATACCATCTTTGACTATGTCCGTCAACGATATGGTGTGGTGGCATAATAAATATTTGTTAATCATTATGGCAGACAGCAATTTCATAGACTACGTCCGCATATTCTGCGCCTCCGGTGCAGGGGGAGCGGGCTCGACTCATCTTCACAGGGCGAAGTATGTGCCCAAGGGAGGTCCTGACGGCGGCAATGGGGGAAAGGGGGGCAGTATCATCCTGCACGGGAATCCCCAGTTCTGGACCCTTATCCATCTGCGTTACCGCAAGCATATAAAAGCAGATGCGGGGGAACACGGAGGTGCAGCGCTGTGTCACGGCAAGAACGGTGCCGACATCATTCTGGAGGTGCCGCTCGGTACGGTGGCCCGCAATGAAGAGGGAGAGGTGGTATGCGAAGTTACGCAGGCCGACCAGAAGGCGGTCCTCTGCAAGGGGGGCCGTGGAGGGATGGGGAATGCCTTTTTCAAGTCCGCCACCAACCAGACGCCCCGCTATGCCCAGGAAGGCGAACCGGGAGTCGAAGGATGGTTCACTCTCGAACTGAAGATACTGGCTGACGTGGGGCTCGTGGGATTCCCCAACGCCGGGAAGTCCACCCTGCTGTCGGTAGTTTCCGCCGCCAAGCCCAAGATAGCCGACTATCCGTTCACCACTCTCGAGCCGAATCTCGGCATAGTGACCGTCCGCGACGGGAAATCATTCGTCATGGCGGACATCCCTGGCATAATCGAAGGTGCCCACGAAGGGAAGGGCATCGGCCTGAGGTTCCTGCGTCATATAGAGCGCAACTCGGTCCTCCTGTTTATGGTTCCTGCAGATTCTCAGGATGTTCTGGCGGACTATAAGATTCTTCTGAACGAGTTGAAGCAGTATAATCCCGAACTTCTCGACAAGGAGCGCCTTCTGGCCGTCACCAAGTGTGACATCATCGACGAAGAGACCAGGAAGAAGGTGCGGCGCCATCTCCCCAGGACCGTCAAGACCATCTTCATCTCCTCGGTCGCCGGTCAGAACATCGATGACCTGAAGGATTTGCTCTGGGAAGCACTCAACGCATAGCCGACATGGAATCACTCCTCGAACTCGACCGCCAGATTCTGCTGGCCGTCAACGGATGGAATTCGCCGGCGGCGGACGGCATAATGCTGTTCTTTTCCGGTATCCTCAACTGGATTCCGCTGTATGTCATCCTGACGGCTCTGATGTTCTCGCCGGGGTGGTATGGCCCCGGATCATACGTCCGGCAGGTCCGTCCCGCGCTTCCCATGTGGATCATCGGTCTGGTGACACTCTTGGCCCTCGCCCTGGCGTTCGGTCTGACGGACCAGATATCCAACATCATAAAGAATTCCGTGTGCCGTTTCAGACCTTCTCACGAACCGCTTCTCGAAGGATTGGTCCGTACCCCGGAAGGACCGGGAGGGCTGTACGGTTTCAATTCGAGCCACGCCGCCAATACCATGGTGCTGGCCTTCTTCACCTCGAAGGTGTTCTGCCGGAGATGGTATTCCACTGCCATAGTCCTGTGGTCCCTAATAATCTGCTACAGCAGGATGTACCTCGCCAAGCACTATCCGGGCGACATACTGGCCGGCATTCTGCTCGGTCTGCTCATCGGGTATGTGGTCTATAGTCTCTGGGTGGTGGTTCTGGACAGAATCGGGAGGAAAAGGGATGCGGTATCTTCTCGATAACACCACGGACCCCTATTTCAACCTCGCGGCGGAGGAGTATCTTCTGAAGAACAGCGACTCTCCCGTGTTCCGCCTCTGGCGGAATGCCCCCTCCGTCATCATAGGCCGTTACCAGAACGCCGCGGCCGAAATCAACCGCCCCTGGGTGGAGGAAAACCATATCCCCGTGGTGCGCAGACTCTCCGGCGGCGGTGCGGTATTCCACGACCTTGGCAATATCAACTACACCTTTATAGATTCCCGCAGGGAAGGGGAGGACACCTCCGCGATGTTCCGTCGCTTTACCTGTCCTGTCATTTCCGCCCTCCGGGCAATAGGGGTGGATGCATATCTCGAAGGACGGAACGACCTGCTCATCGGCGGCCGCAAGTTTTCCGGAAATGCCATCGCCGTCCATCGCGACCGTGTCCTGCAGCACGGCACCCTCCTGTTCAATTCCTCCATCCGGGACCTTTCGGCGGCGCTGAACACCCGTCCCGAGAAGTTCGCGGACAAGGCCGTGAAGTCGAACGTGGCCCGTGTCACCAATATAGCGGAACACTTGCCGGAGGCGGAGAAAGAGATGACGGTGGAGGGGATGATGGAATACCTGATGAGGTATATTGCCGCAGGCGAAAACGAAATGTCGGAATATACCGGAGAGGAGGTGGCGGCTGTCAATGCGCTGAAAGGGGACAGGTATGCCACTGACGGATGGAACTACGGGGAGTCTCCGGCATACACGTACCATAACTCCGTGAAACTGCCCTGCGGGTTCGTGGAGGTGTACTTGAAGGTCGGAGGCGGGGTCATCACCGGATGCACCATCCTGGGGGACTATTTTTTCGTCCGTCCGACGGAAGATGTCTGCGGGGCGCTCGTGGGGGTGAACCACCGTTATGAGGACGTATTCAATGTGCTGCGCACACTGCCGGTGAAGGAATGCTTCGGTGCGGATGTCGGGAGAGAACTGGCGGAGCTGATGTGCGGATGAACCTGCAGCAGAACGGATTGCCGCAGGCAAAACGGATAAAAGAAAAAGGGAGGACCTTAATGGCCTTCCCTTTTTCATTCAGCGCACTGCCGCACTATAGTTCCCAGGCGAGGGCGGAAGCGCCGAGGATGGCGGCATCCGAATCCTTCAGTGTGGAGTGGAGGAGTTTCACCTTCCCCTTCCAGATAGGGAGCTGGTTATCGTTCATGGTGCGTTCGATGTGCTCGTCAAGATATTTGCCTGCCTTGGCCAGTCCTCCGAAGAGTACTATGGCTTCGGGAGCGCTGAATTTGACGAAGTCGGCGAAGGCACGTCCCATAATTTCACCCGTGTATTTGAAAATCTCCCTGGCCAGTTCGTCACCCTGCTCGGCGGCCTTGAACACCTCGTATGAAGAGATGGGCTTGGTCTGGTCGAGGCTGCGGAGTGACGAGGGCTTGTCGGAATTCTCCAGAACTTCCTTCACGGTGCGGGATACACCCGTAGCGGAGCAATAGGTCTCGAGACATCCTTTCAGACCGCAGGCGCACTGGCGTCCGCCGGGTACCGCGATGGTGTGGCCGAGTTCACCGGCGAAACCGTCGTGTCCGTAAACCATCTTGCCGTCGATTACGATACCTGAACCCACACCGGTACCGAGGGTGATCATGATGAAATTCTTCATTCCCTTGGCGATACCGTAGGTCATCTCACCGATACCTGCAGCGTTGGCGTCGTTGGTCACTGTAACGGGAACTCCCACTCTGTCGGAAATCATCCTTGCGAACTGGATTACCTGGGGCTTTCCGTTGGCGTCATAACACCATTTGAGGTTAGGAGCATATTCGATGGTGCCTTTATAATAGTTTCCGTTGGGGGCTCCGATGCCGATTCCGCGGACTTTCGAAACGCCGCCGACCTTCGAGATGAGGTCATTGATGGCATCCGTGAGGTCAGTGATATATGATTCAATGTCTGTCTGGAGGGATGAAATGACACTCTGGACGAGAATCTCGCCGCGTGCATCCACTACTCCGAGTTTTGAGGACTGGCCTCCTACATCGATACCCAGTACGAGGGATTTGTCTGCTGTTTCTGCCATAACTCAGTCAACTTTGATGTCCTTGTTAACGTTCTTGCATCCTGCCACGGCGTAGAAGAGCAGGTATCCGAGCATGGCGATAACCAGCCAGTAGCTGCTCATATAGCCGGCGCTCTTGGCGATGATGTTCTGGATGAAAGGCATGATGCCGCCACCCACTACGAGCATCATGAAGATACCTGAAGCCTGTTCTGTGTATTTTCCGAGACCTTCGACCGCGAGGCTGAAGATGGCGCCCCACATGACTGAGGTGCAGAGACCGCAGAGCACGAGGAGGAGACAGCTCAGAGGAACCTGGAACATGGCGAAACCGTCAGCCACACTGTAACCGGGCATGCTTACGGTAACGGTCTTGGGGATGAATATGGCGATGGCGACCAGGATGATGGCTATGGTGGATACGGCTGTCATCTGGGCCTTGGGGCTGATCTTCCCGGAGATGAGGGTGCTGCTGAAACGGCCCACCATCATAAGGAGCCAGTAAACGGCTGCGATGGCGCCGCCGATGGCCGCTCCGTTCAATGCGATGCCGGCTCCCTTCTCGGAAGCGTCAGCGAGGAAGAAGTTCACCTGGGCGGGGATACCGATTTCGATACCTACATAGAAGAAGATGGCGAAAGCTCCGAGAACGAAGTGACGGAAATTCCAGGCGCTCTTTTCATAAACCGTGGTGTTGCGTTCCTGTGCGGGTTCGGGTACCTTTACGAAGGAGATGATGACGAATGCGGCGAGGAATACGCCCATTGCGATGAAAAGCAGAGGAGTCACGTCGCTCATCGCCGTGCTGGCGGAGATGGTGCCGATCATGGCGCCTACCAGCAGAGGGGTGAGGGTTCCGGTGAGGGAGTTCAGGGTACCGCCTATCTGGATGTACTGGTTGCCTTTGTTACCGCCGCCGCCGAGGATGTTCAGCATAGGGTTTACCACGGTGTTCAGCATACATACGCAGAAGCCGCAGATGAAGGCGCCGAGGAGGTAAACATAGATGGCTTTTCCGCCGAGGAATCCGAAGCTGGAGAGATACTGTACGCAGATGCCGATGAAACCTACGGCGAGGGCGATGAGGGTGGTTTTCTTATAACCGACCTTGATCAGCATCTTGCCGGCGGGGATACCCATGAAGAGGTATGCCGCGAAGTTCATAAGGTTACCGGCCATCTTCGACCATTCGTACTGGTTACCCCAGATGTTTCCGAAAGGTGCGGCCATGTTGGTCACGAAGGATATCATGGCGAAGATGAAGCACATCGTTACGATCGCCACGATATTGGTGTTTTTGTTGCTCATTGTGAAATTTTTTAGAATTGATTAAAGAATATGGTCATGTGTTATGATTTCTTCGTAAATGCTTACAAATATATCTATATTTCCCTTATCCTCAAAAACGAGTGAAAAAAAATATATATTTGCACGGTTAATATCATGGTGTGTCATGCCCGGTGAAAACAGGAAATATGCATTGGTGACAGGCGGTTCGTCAGGTATGGGGCTTGAGTATGTCAGGCAGCTCGCCTCGCGGGGATATGACGTGATGATAGTCGCATTGTCGCAGGATGAGACCGACAGGGTGAAGGCTGATATGGAAGAATCGTTTCCGGAGAGGGACTTCGTCTCCGTGGGGATGGATCTCGCCCGTACCGATGCCGCTTTCGCCCTTCGGGACAGGCTGCGGGAACTGCGTCCGGATGCCGGGATAGAGGTGCTGATAAACAATGCCGGAGTTCTGGACGTGATGCATTTCGTGAATATGTCCTCCGAACAGCTGGACCGGATAATGCTTCTGCATAACTATACCATGACCATGCTGTGCCATATATACCTGCCCATGATGATAGAGGCGCACAAGGGGTATATATTGAACGTCTCCTCCCTGGCGGCCTGGACATCGTATCCGTTCATATCCACTTATTCCGCCACGAAGTCCTATATCATGGCACTTACCAAATCCATCCGCGCCGAGTGTCATGGCACAGGTGTGAACGTATGCTCCATCTATTTCGGAGCTGTGGCCACCCCTCTGATAGATATACCGGAACGTCTGCGGAAGACGGCGCTTGCGCTCCATGTGATGACCACTCCCGACAAGGCGGTCCGGAAGGCACTCAAGATGATGTTCAGAGGCAGGTCCGGACGGATGCCAGGAATCATGAACATACTATATCGTTATGTGGCGGGACCTTTGGTCCCTTCATGGCTGATAGGGAAGATTTCGTATAAATTAACTCGCAAATACAACCTCAGATGATAGACAATTCGATTTTAAAACTGACGGACCTGTTCGGACAAGGGGCCGCGTTCCTGGATCGGAACGGCAAGTTCCTGGGAGCCAATGCTTATTTCACGGAACATTTTGAGATAAAGTCGTTCTCTTTCGGGGCACTCCCGCTGTTCGCCTCCACTCTTCTCTCCTCCGAGCAGAAAGCCGTTCTGCTGAATACCGGCAGGTATCAGGGTGACTTCGTCCTGGTGGACCGCACCCATGAACTCATCAGACAGATACCTGACAGAAAGATGGTGAAGAACAAATATGTCCATATCGACATACGTCATCTTGGATTCTCAGGAGTGGAATATGTGGTGCTGTTCGAAGACTTGTCCCAGAAATACAATATCGATGCGAAGTTGGAGGAATTGAGCAGATATTGGGATTTTGTCTGCCTTCTGGGCAAGGAGATATTTTTCGTCTATGATTTCAATACGCGTTCTTTCAATTTTTTCGGGGATACCGAGGAGTATGCCGGGACTTCGGACTTGAGCGTATATCTGGAAGGTCTTTCCAAGGGGGACAGGTCGATGCTTCTCGAACAGTGGAGCCTTTCGATCAGTGACGGCCGGCCGCAGGATGTTTTCGAATATACCTGCAAGGCGATGGTCAAGGGGGAGTCCGTGTACCATAGCATCAGGTGGACGATCGACCATTCCAATCCTTCCGATCTGATAGTGTACGGTCTGGTGATGGATATCACTTCGCTTTCCAAGACAGAGTCCATAATAGGAGAACACCTTCTGCAGTTATCCCTGCTGACCGGTAACGACCCCGTGATTCTGTGGAAGTTCGCCATCAGTTCCAAGGGGAATACGCTGATTCTGGACAGAATGTCTTCGAACGAGAAACTTATCGGGATGATGGGTGTCACCGATGCCGTGCTGACGGAAGAATATCTGAGAGAAAAGATTTCAGATGCGGACTGGAAATGTCTGGAGGATGCTTTGGACCATAAGATGAAAGGAGATGATTCCGAGAGAGAGGTCGTCATTAATTTTCAAATTTCAAATAACAATTCTATCTTTGTGGCCACGAAATTCGTCGTCCAGAAAACGGATCCGGACGGTACGGCTTCTCTTTTGATGGGATTTTCGAGACTTGTCGAAGATGCTCCGGAAAAGGGGAATCCGTCGTGCGTTTCCAAAGTGGCGGATTCGGATGCAAATACACTTACGAAGATGGCTGAAGCCAAGAAAACCATCCTGATAGCGGAAGATATCGACAATAACTTCGAACTTATGGACATTATTCTCCGGAAGGATTATAAGATAGTCCGGGCTGTCAACGGTATCGAGGCCGTCTCCCTCTTCAGCGAGATACAGCCGGATCTGGTGTTCATGGATATGAAGATGCCCGAGATGGGAGGTCTTGAAGCTACGCGTCTCATCAGGATGGAGTCGGAAACGACGCCTGTCATCGCCCTCACCGCTTTCGATCTGGGATCTGACCGGGAGCTGGCGCTGGAGGCCGGATGCAATGCCTTCATGTCGAAGCCTGTGGACATCCTTGCTCTGAAAAATACGGTGAAAAAATATTTGGGATAGTTGAAGTCGGTATTTTTTTTGAATAAGTGGTGGGTATGAAACTGAAACATATTTTTATTCTTATCGGCATTTCTGCTCCGCTGTGGTGCGCCGTTTCGTGCAAGAGTGAATACGACCTCCTTCTGGAGAGCAATGACGTACCTGCCAAATACTCCTATGCCTTCGGATTGTTCGACATCGGAAAGTACAGCAAGGCTGCCGCTCTTTTCGAATCGTTGAAGATATCGGTGACAGGTACGGAGATGGAAGATACCGTGAACTACTATACTGCTCTTTCGCATTATCGGTATGGCGACGTGCAGACTGCGGAATCCGCTTTCCAGTCGTTCAACATATCGTTTCCCAGAAGTCCTTTCACGGATGAATCCAGATTTCTGTATCTGGACTGTCTCTACCAGCAGACACTCAGATATGAGCTTGATCAGAATCCCACCTACAAGACGATGTCGGCCATTTCGGAGTTTCTGGTGGATTATCCCGATGACGAGCGTAAGGGGCGCTGTGCGGAGATGTTGGAAGACTTGCAGGAACGTCTGGAACGCAAGGCTTATGAGGGTGCGAAGATATATTATACCACCGAAGACTATCAAGCCGCCCATTATGCCTTCAAAACTGTCCTGAAGGACAATGCCGAGACCCGGTATCGCGAGCAGGTGCTCTATTACATCGCCCTCTCGTCGTTCCAGTATTCAATGCACAGCGTTCCCGAGAAGATGAAGGAGAGATATATGACTTTTACTGACGATTACTATAACTTCATCAGCGAATATCCCGAATCATCGTATCGCCGCGGACTTGACGGGCTTTACAGAAGGGCTCAGAACTACTTGAAGAAGACAGAGCAGGGCAAGAGCCGCAAGCAGCTGCGCGAAGAAGCGAAAGGGGACGTGAAACTGAAGGATATGAATCTGAAATCTGACAATGATTAAATAAACGATATGGAACCTAGAAAAGTGTATAACAATACCAAAACACGTGATATGGTCGAATTCGCCAAGCCGACCGGTAACGTTTACGAAACTGTAATGATCATCGCCAAGAGGTCGAACCAGATCGCCGCCGGTGTCAAGCAGGAACTCAGTGCGAAGCTCGAAGAATTCTCGAATTATGCCGATACCCTCGAAGAGACTTTCGAGAACAGGGAGCAGATAGAGATTTCAAAACATTACGAGAAGCTTCCCAAACCGACTCTCGTGGCGATAGACGAATTCCAGCACAACGAAATATATTATCGGGTGGCATCCGACGAGAAGCAGGCTGACAGACAGTAGATCGGCCTTATGGGTGGATTGGAGAACAAACGGATTCTGCTTGGAGTGACAGGTGGCATCGCGGCTTATAAGGCAGCGGTGCTTTGTCGTCTTTTGGTGAAAGAGGGCGCGCAGGTGAAAGTGGTGATGACTGAGACAGCGAAGAAGTTCATCACCCCCCTGACTATGGCCACCATCTCCAAATCTCCGGTTCTGGTCGATTTCTTTAATCCTGAGAACGGGGAATGGCACAGCCACATCTCCTTGGGAATGTGGGCGGATTGTTTTCTTATAGCTCCTGCCACGGCCAACACCCTGACCAAAATGGCGGCCGGCATCGCCGACAATCTTCTTCTGACTACATACCTTTCCGCCAGATGTCCTGTGGTGGTCGCTCCGGCGATGGACGTGGATATGTTCAGACATCCTGCGGTCCGTTCTGCCCTGGATACTCTCGGACAGCGCGGTGTGAAGATACTGGAATCCCCTGCCGGAGAACTGGCCAGCGGGCTCAGCGGAGAAGGGAGGATGGCTGAACCGGAAAATATAGCGGCAACCCTCATCGGCATGTTCGCTCCGGTGGCGGAGTCATGTGCTCTCGCCGGGAAGAAGGTCCTTGTCACTGCGGGACCTACCGTAGAGAAAATAGATCCGGTACGTTACGTTTCCAATCATTCCACAGGCAAGATGGGATTCGCTCTCGCCGAGGCTTTCATGGATAAGGGTGCGTCCGTGACTGTAGTGTGCGGTCCTGTTTCCCTTCCCTTCCCGGACGGGGCGCGTCGTGTGGACGTGGTATCTGCCCTGGAGATGTATGAATCCGTTCTTAAGGAGTACCGGACCGGTTATGATGTGGTCGTGTTCTGCGCTGCAGTGGCCGATTACAGACCGAAGGAGGCTGCCTCCTCCAAAATCAAGCGGGACGGGCGGCCGATTACCATCGAGATGGTGCCTAATCCGGACATCGCCGCTGCCGTAGGAGAGATCAAACGTCCCGGGACCAGGCATGTGGGGTTCGCTCTGGAGACTGATTCGGAGATGAAAAATGCTTCCTCGAAGCTTGCCGGGAAGAATCTGGATATGATAGTGATGAATTCGCTGCGTGTCCCGGGTGCGGGATTCGGCACTGATACCAATGCGGTGACCATCATCTCCGCGGACGGGCACCAGGTGGATATCCCGCTTGAAAGCAAACGTGAGGTGGCACGTGAGATAGTGACGGAGATAGAGACTATGCTCGATGCTTAAACATCTTTTCATACAGAATTATGCCCTGATAAGGGAGCTGGATATGGATTTTCCTCCATCTCTGGTGATTATTACCGGAGAGACGGGTGCGGGGAAGTCCATAATGCTTGGAGCCCTGTCGCTGCTGCTCGGGAAGAAGACCGACTCTTCAGTGTTCTGTGACAATGGGGCGAATTGTGTGGTGGAAGGCGAATTCGAATGTGGCGGCAGGGAGATTATACTCAGGCGGGTGATAACCCCTGCGGGTCGTTCCAGGGCATTTCTCAATGACGAGCCCGTGACATTGGCGGAGTTGTCCGCCATATCGGATGATTTGATAGACATACACGAACAGAACCAGTCCCGGATGCTTTCCGATGAGAATTTCCAGATGGAGATTCTGGACAGTTTCTCCGGCAGTGCGGACTGCCTGTCCGAATATCGCGAGGTATGGGCGGAGTGCCATTCGCGGGAAAAGGAACTGGAAGAACTGCGTGCGAAAGAATCCGAGGCCGCCAAGGACCGCGATTATCGCGAGTTTCAGTTCTCCCAACTTTCCGATGCCCGTCTCAGAGAAGGCGAACTGGAGGAACTGGAGGCGGAACAGCAGATGCTTGCGAATGCGGAGATGATCGGAAAAGAACTTGCTTCCGCTTCGGAGATTCTCGGGAATGAGAATTTCTCCATGGTGCAGGGGATGAAGGAGGCAGTGTCTTCTCTCAAACGTGTGTCGAAGTTCTTTCCCGATGCCGGATCCCTCTCGGAGAGACTGGACAGCTGCAAGATAGAACTTGAAGATATAGAAGAAGAAATAGGACGTCTGTCGGGTTCCGTGGAAGTCTCCCCCGGTCGGTTGGAGCAGGTAGAGGAGAGGATGGGCGAACTCTATGCACTTCTCAAGAAGCATGGGGCCTCTTCCGTGCAGGAACTCATCGGGATAAGGGATGCGTTGGATGAATCTCTCCGACAGGAAGAAGTGTTTTCGGAACGGGAGGCTGAATTGGTGAAAACATGTAGTGACCTTCATGAACGGATATCGGACCTCTCCCTGGAACTTTCCCGGGTGCGCAGTGCAGGAGCGGAACGCCTTTCTGTTTCTCTGGAAGAAAGTATCCGGATATTGGAGATGCCGTATGCTTCATTCAGAGTGGAACTGGTGCGAAAGGATGCTCCAGGACCATCCGGTGCGGACGGTGTGAGGTTCCTGTTTTCAGCGAACGGAGGCCGGCCGGTAAGCGAACTTTCCAAGGTGGCTTCAGGAGGAGAACTTTCCAGAGTTATGCTGGCCTTGAAGAAGGTGATGTCGGAGTACACATCCCTTCCTACTATGATATTCGATGAGATAGACACAGGTGTCTCAGGCAAGGTGGCAGACCGTATGGGCAGGATGATTTCCGATATGGGGCACAGGATGCAGATATTCGCGATAACTCATCTGCCTCAGATAGCGAGTCAGAAGGGAGCTCATTATCTTATATATAAGACCAGGGAGGGGGATGGTTCCGTTACGGGTGTCAGGTTGTTGGAAGGGGAGGAGAGAGTGCGTGAGATCGCCAGGATGCTCAGCGGGGATACTCTTACCGATGCAGCTCTGGAAAATGCCAGATGCCTTTTGAACGGAAATATTATTTAACACATAACTATATGCGACTTGTTATTGAACCCTCTCCGAAGGAGATGTCACTCTGGGCAGCGAATTACATCGCTGACAAAATCAATTCTTTCAATCCGACTCCTGAGAAACCTTTCGTTCTGGGACTTCCTACCGGATCGACACCTATCGGGACATACCGTGAACTTATCAAATTATACGAGACCGGAAAAGTCTCCTTCCGGAATGTGGTTACATTCAATATGGATGAATATACAGGCATCCCTGAAGACCACCCCGAAAGCTATCATTCCTTTATGTGGAATAATTTCTTCAAACATATCGATATCAAGAAGGAGAACGTCCATATCCTCAACGGTAATGCTCCCGATCTTCAGAAAGAATGTGACGATTATGAGAAGACCATTGCCTCATACGGAAAGATACATCTCTTTATGGGCGGTATAGGTCCCGACGGCCACATCGCTTTCAATGAGCCGGGCTCTTCATTGGCATCCCGTACCAGAGTGAAATCCCTGACCACGGATACCATCATCGCGAATTCACGTTTCTTCGACAATGACGTGAACAAGGTGCCCCAGAAGGCCCTCACAGTAGGTGTAGGTACAGTTATGGATGCCGAAGAGGTGATGATTCTGGTGAACGGCCATAACAAGGCCCGTGCCCTCCGCCACGCTGTAGAGGAACCCGTAAGCCATATGTGGACCATCAGCGTGCTCCAGATGCATCCCAGGGGTATCATCGTCTGCGACGAAGCAGCCTGCGTGGAACTGACAGTGGGCACTTACCGCTATTTCAAGGATATAGAGAATAAGTAACGGACAGTCCGCCCGTCTGCATAGCCCTTTGCTGGTGTGGCGGATTTCCATAATTTTAAAGTTATTTACAAGTATTTGTCGCTCAGCGTGTATGCCGCTTGCTGAAATGTGATTATTTTCGCGTCAGGTCGAATAAGTTCTTTGGCTTTCGGGGCAGTCCCCCACTATAGGTGTGAGGAATCTATTCTTTGTAGTTCCTATAATTTATAATGGGGGGGTAATGCTCTGGTAGTTAATAATTTGCAAACACCCCTTGCACATTTGTCATGCTATGGGTGTTTCATTGAGAAAAACTACCGGTAGAATATTGGCCTTGTTTTGGCCAGTGTTGTTTCTATTGTTAATCGTCAGTTGCGATATGTCGCAGTTGGATTCTGATACTGGATTTGATTCCAGTAAGGAGAGGGAATTATTGTCACAGGCTGAATAGGTATTTCAAAGTTCTGTCGAGAATCTTTTCTCCGATGGAGTGAACATTAGTTCTAATCCAAGTCGTCTGTTTGATCCCGGTGATATCGTGCCCAGGTGGGGAGAATCTGACTTATATAAGAGAGTATCAGATTCTGGTGAGGGGTATTGGTATATCTGTACACCGGTTAATGTCGAGTTTATCTATAGATGTTCATCGGTAGGAGATGTTGAGTCGAACTCAGTCAAGTGTGATGTAGAAATGCAGACCATATTGGGATCTGAATCATCTTGCCGACTCGTATATGCCATATCCGATGAAGATTGGTTTGCTGAAAATGTTACCAGAGATGAGACGGTGCTCAAAAACATACGCGATGGGAATGTGATAGACAGTTATAAGGGTTTGATGTTTTTTACTAAATTAAATGGACAAATAACAGATATCAGACAGTTCGCTAATGGGGAATCCCGTCATATCGAATTTGATATTGAAATTTTTGCAGAGCATCGTTTTAGTGTATATAGAGATAAAATATATCGTACGAAAGGCGAAGATGATGAGACTGAATATTGGTTGGGGTGGCTAGATGAAGTAGTAATCGTACCAGAATACGATGATGAAGAAGATGATGATGGGTTTTTGGACGATGGAGGGTCTTCGTTTGAGGATGATGATATCCCTCCTAGAATAACTAATGGAGGGTCTCCATACAGAGGAGGAGGTGGCGGTTTTGGAAAAAAATTCAATAATGGCAACTCCTTATCCGGTCTCGGGAATGCAATCAGTTATAACAAAAAGGAATGTTTTGTGGGTTATGATGTATCTAAAGATTGCTTTAGCGGTGCAAAACAGATTATAAAAAATATGTGCAAATCAGTACCTGCACTGAGGACTGATATAGCGACTCTCAGTGCTGATGGAAAAGGCGTGATAAATAAGACTGCTGCGGCATCAGCAGTGGCGTTTGCGATGGCCAGTCTGGATTCTTCCAATCCGGTAATTATG